>JBIOJU010000195.1:0-3061 GCA_044451165.1 Chlamydiales bacterium
AAGTCTCTACAATATTACCTCCTGGGATGCGGGTGGATATTTTGCTCTCGTTTCTATCAAAACCGCAGATGACGCACAGCTCGATCTACATGAGATAGGGATGCGCTCATTTTTGGTTTATCAGCAAATTCAGCAGGGAAGACACCCCTACCTCTCCTCGCAGGCGGTGCGCTACATGCCCGTATATTGCCACCGCGATACCGAAAGTGGTATCGAGGACTTAGAAAAAAGAGGGCTCATTCCTCCGCGCAAGGAGCTTACGCTCGATTTTGGAAATGGTGTGCTGCACCCCCATTTTTTAAAATACATGACCTACTTCATGAATGTCACACACCTCATGAAACAGCTAACCGCAGAGGTAATGAAGCGGAAAATTCCCATTCAAGTAGAGGAGGTCCACCATTTCAACGAGATTCAAGAGGAGACCATTTTCAACTGTACTGGCCTCGGCAGTAGAACGTTGAACTCCGATCAAGCGCTGATTCCTGTACGAGGCCATCTTGTGACGCTCAATGCACAAGCAGGGACGGGTCACATGGAGTATATGATCTATACTTCTCTCATGCAGGAGGGAAAAGAGGAGTATATCTATCTCTTTCCAAAAGATCTCACAGTTGCTGGAGATGCACCTGCCGGCTCTTCGTGTAACGGAGTGCTTGGAGGCACCTTTATTGAACACGCGGATCGTCTTTCGCCTGCCGAGATGAAAAAGCTTGATGAGACGGAATTCAAGCGCATGCTAGAGCGCCACTCTCTATTTTTCTATGGGCGATCTTTGAACCTGGTTTAAATCACATAGGACGGAATAAGGGCAGAAGAGAGGATGTCGAGCGCGACGCCTTCTACGCGTTCTTTGATTCGAGAGACGCGTTTTTTTACACTCACGATTGCGCGCCTGTGGAACGGCTCATTTGACGGCAGAGAAAGCTGGGTTCTAATCATCGGATAATCATCTAGGGCGTCTGCATACTCCCTGACGCGCTTCTTCATTTTTTTCCAAGACTCTTGTGCTAAAAACTCCTCGTCACCGTGCGGGTTCAATTCAAGATAATGCTCTAGATAGTTGAGGCGGAGTGTAAGAAAAAGTTCTCGCGTGTCTTCTCTAATTCCCGCAAGTGTTTCTGGCCTTTGATTACAATCGATGGTGGCAAAAAGACCTAGCAGCGCAGAGAGCGCCCCTGCACAGCTTGCGAAGGGACAGTTTTCCACAACTTGCGTTGAAGAGATAGTCGCTTTGATCATCTTCTTTGAAAAAGCATCTTCCTTGCAAGAAAGTTTTTTTAGAAGAGTTCCGTAAATAAACGCCTGGCCAGCAGCAGATGAAAGTTTTTGCGGCGCATCAATCAGCTCCTGGATAATTTGTTCATTCACGCTTCCATGCTCGAATTTGTATATTTCCACGCTGGTTTTGCGCACTCCTTCTCCGCGATTGCAAATCGCAAGATATCCTCCGTAAAAAACTGCTGAAAGACGATGTCCCAACCAGCCGCTTGGCACAATCACTGGCTGATCCTTGCGAATGTTCCGCACCCCGCTCTGGACGTCAAACGGGACCTTTGAAGCTGCTAAAAAAGCTTTTGCAAGTTTTGCTCTTTCATGGCGCGTATAGAGGCCGCTCTCTTCGATTACTTTTGCAAAATCACGATAAAAAATCTGTTCATGCCACCTTTCATATTCGATCTCTGTATGTTTTTGATTGCCAATATGGTTTGCGTGAGCAAGTTTTTTTGCCGCAACCAACTGCTGATCTCGGATGCCTGTAAACCGCGTTTCATGTTGTGGATGTAGAGCGACGATTTCCATTTTTTTCTGAAGATCTGGTTCGGCGTCGTGATTGAGCAATAGAGCAACAAGAGGCCCGTTATGATTCTCAAGCGCGATGGCATCAAAAGGAGTCTCTCCTTCGTAAAGAAAGTGCACATCTGCACCCGCCTCTATCAGCATCTTCGTGATCTCGAAATTATTATGTTTGCAAGCCAGATGAAGAGGGGGTAATTCTTTACCCTTAAAATTATACACACCCTGATTGGGACGGGCCCCCTGTTCAAGTAGCAGCTGCACGATTCTTGTATTGTTATCTGCGCATGCTCTACTGAGAGCTGTTGAACCATCCGTCGCTATCACGTTAACGTCCGCCCCGTTTTCTAGGAGAAATTCCACCCAATTCTCATCTTCAATGACATGGATAAGAGGAGAAAATCCCATAGCACCTTGCAGGTTCGCATCTCCTTTATAATCCATAAGAAGGCGTGCAAGATTCCAAGATTTTGCAATGCAGGCATAATAAAAAGCGGTGCCACCTGCGGGATCACGGCTGTTTACATCCGCACCCGCATCGAGGAGAAGTTCCGCAATTTCCTCATGCCCATTCATGCACGCATAGAGTAGGGGCACTACCCCTTTAAGATCTGGAGTTGACACCAGGTTTAAGGCATCTCTAGATTGCAAAAGAGTCTTTACCGTCTTCAAATCTCCATTTTCACAAGCCTCGTGCAAGGTAGTATCAATTGTCACGGGAATCGCCCCAGGGCGGGCGAGAGCAGCCTGAGCTACCTTCTCTACATGACTCGAACCGCGCACTTTCGAAGCAATAAAGCTGCCAAATTCCGTAAATTTGGTCCAAACTATGTTAAAGCCAAAATTCATAATAAATCCATTAAATTATAAAAATTATTATATAATAATAGAATTTATTTTAAAAGACTTAATTTACCTCCTAAATCACTCAAAATCAAGGCATTAAGCAAACTATTGATCCTAAAAGTCTTAACTCCTATCCTCAACTCCTCATGAGCCCAAAACGACCGCTTCTTGCCTTTTTGCTTCTACTCCTCCTGGGAGGTGGGATTCTTTTCTCCCACCGCGCGAAGCAGGAGCGCCTTGCTTTTTGCCACGAGCAGCGATTAGTCCCTTTCGATGAGAGTATGAGCAAGCGCGATCTTTCGTTTGTGCCAAAAATTCTGAAAAAAAAGCTGCGGAAGGATGCGCGCTGGCAAAAGATAGAGAGTCTCTATACGAAACACATTTTGCATGGGAATCCTAAGGGTGAATACCGCATCCC
>JBIOJU010000196.1:0-3060 GCA_044451165.1 Chlamydiales bacterium
CATGACAAGAATAAAAGACGCTTTCAAATAGAGGGCTGCAAATTCGATACTATCGAGTTCTACAGGTCCAAGAACGTTACCAGCATCTCGGACGATGAAGAGATCCCCAATTCCCTGGTCAAAAACAATTTCTGGGGAGACGCGAGAATCAGCACAGCTAAGAATGATCGCAAAAGGTTGCTGCAGCGCCGCGGTTGCATCGCGCCTTTCTTGGCTCCGATCGGGGTGAAGCATTTTTCCACTCATATAACGCTTATTGCCTTCCATAAGCCTTATTAAACCCTGCTCTGGCGTTGCTGTACTCATCTTTTGCTGAGCAGAGAGGCCCAATGAAAGAGATAAAAAAATTAACGTTAGAAATTTCATCACCTTATCCTCCAAATAATTTTCTGTTATTGCACGACCCCTGCATATTCCCCCTTATATCAAATATATATTTTACTTATAGGAAATTTTTTTGTTTTCACTTCACAATCAAAATCTTAGCACTTCAAAAATAATAGAATCTGATTTATAATCTTTTGCTATTTAAGCAATAAAGGTCTCAATGTCTGTTAATCAAGTAAGACCGTTAGGAAATAATCATTTGGGTAATAAACCCCAACTTCCCCCTCTTCAGGCGGCTCCTCGCCTGCGCCCAATGGGCGACTCGATCGGGTCCCAGCCCGGCGGCGCGGGAGGCGCAGAGGGAGGCGGTTATTTCACCTCTTTTTTGAACTTCTTGAGGAATTTGTGGCACCGCTTTTTACGTCTTATTCGGCTGGAAGCGCCGCCAGCTCATCCTCCCCAAGGCGTACGACTCGGCGGGGTGCAGCACGAAGAACAATTTCAATACGATCTTGCTCTAGCAATGAGTTTTCAGCAGCCAGAGCATGCCATTCCCATTGCAGCACCCTACACTGTTCCAAATGAGTTACTCTTTTCTGACGCTGCCAAGCTGCTTGCTGCCACGGAAAAATATTGCTCAGATATAACCGCGTCGCCCCCAAAACGACTTGATTTTTCTGATATCCCGTCTCCCACCACCTTAGTGCAGCTTTTTGAGGCTCTGCTCCTTAAATATCCAGGGCTAGGCATTGGAGAGTCGCACGTTGACTCTGCCGCCAAATACCTACTCTGCTATTACATGCCCCTATTTGTCAGGCTTGGGGTAGACACACTTTACATTGAAGGCTACCCCTACCAGACATATCAGAAAGAGTTTGACCAGTATTTTAAATCCACAACGCCTGTGAACCAAACTCCTCCCGCACTAGAATCCCGAATGCTTCGCATTCAGGGCATGCAAAATGGAAAGCCTATGTACACAGAAAGAGATGTCATCACTTCTGCAAAAAAAGCAGGCATAAAACGGGTCATTTGTATTGACACAACAGCCTCTCAACAAATCTATCCAGTTTACAAGGATCCGAAAGGGAAAAATGGAGAGCGGGTGTACGGCGTTGCTCGCACAGGAGCAATGAACTTTCAAGCCAAATGCATCTACGATTACACGATAGGTAAAGGCAAATGTCTTCTTTGGGCGGGTTACGCTCATACGGGTCGAGGGGGCGGTGTTCCCAGCATAGTGCAGCTTTGTGGACTTCCTGGAATTGCTGTAAAGGATGGAAAGGAAATGTTTATGGTCGTTTCTGAAAATAACATGATCGATCCAAGCTCCCATTGCGCAGTGATGAGAGGAGTAACGGAGATCGTATCAGTCGTTGGAGTCAAGGGAGCACGACCCATTCAATCTGATTTTGAAGTGACAATGCCCACCCCTCTCAAACGAGCTCCAGCCAAAAAGCCTTAATTTTTATCTGCAATATCTTGAAAATTTCCAAAAAGCATGAGGCGTTTTTTTTAATTAAAAATATTACTATATGTTACGTATGGGCCTTCGATTCCTGGGGGCCTAAAATAGGAGGTTGAGCATGCCTGGTAGAAAACACCTAAGAGGGGTCGGTGATAAAGAGCAGCGGATGTATGAGCACATCTTAGACCATTCAAAGAAGACAGGTCGCTATGGAAAGCGTGCAAAAGAAGTTGCCGCACGCACAGTGATGAAAAAGCATCGTGAGAAAGGTCACGGAAAAGGCTTATAAAATGCGCTCGAGGAGAGCGACGCTCTCGACATGCATTGTTTGTGGGAACATGTCAAAAGGCTGCACATGATCAACTGTGTAGCCTTTTTGTTTAAGCATTTGTAAATCTCGCGCAAGCGTTGCAGGATCACACGATACGTAGAGAATCCGCTTTGGCTTGAGCTGAGCAAGTGCCTCGAGAAAAGAGGCTTCACATCCTCCACGCGGCGGGTTCAGAACCGCAACGTCCACCTCTTCCAATTTTCTAATCTTTTCCTCTGCAAGGCCACAAATGAATTGCGCATTGAAAATCTGATTGGTTGCAGCATTTTCGTTTGCATCTCCGATAGCAGATTGAGACGATTCTATCCCAATCACCTCTTTGGCATGCTTCGCTAAAATGAGAGAGAGTGTCCCCACACCGCAATAAGCATCCAAAACCCTCTCTTGACCTGTCAGACGAGCAAGTTCTACAACTTTTTGATACAGAGCTTCTGCCTGCTCGGGATTCACTTGAAAAAATGAGGCAGGAGAAACTTTGAATGTAAATCCAGACAGCTTCTCTTCGATGGCGCCAAGCCCTGCAAGCGTCTGGAAGCGGGTCCCTAATACAACATTACTTTCATCCGGATGGATGTTCTGCACCACCCCCTTGATCTCAGGCATGCTTTGCAGAATTTTCTCCCCAAGACATGTGAGCAGCTCGTGTGTATTTGTCACCAGGATCACGAGAACTTGCTGGGTATTAACAGCTGTTTTGATGAGCACATGTTTAATTTTCTTCCCTTCTGGAGCTGTTTTGAGAAGGCGTTGAATCTGGGCAAGCGTCTTTTCGCCCAACTCAGAGTGGATGTCGCATTTTTCGATCTCGACAAGATCGTGAGAGTTGTGTGCGTACAGCCCAAGACGTAAATTTTGACTCACTGGAAGCTGAATTTTATTCCGATACGCAAGAGGCTTTGGAGAAGAGATACATGGCATCACCTCCAGGTCGATC
>JBIOJU010000197.1:0-3057 GCA_044451165.1 Chlamydiales bacterium
CGCTGGCGTAAAGAATGTGATTGCAGGAAGCAAACCGATGGCCGTCAAACGCGGCATTGAAAAAGCAGTCGAGAAGATGACTCAAGCACTTACTGCACTTGCTACACCTGTCAGCAAGCCGGAAGAGATTAAACAAATTGCAACGATCTCTGCGAACAACGATCAAGAGATCGGAGCGATCATCGCCGAAGCGATGAAGAAAGTGGGGAAAGATGGCACGATCACCATTGCAGAATCAAAAAGCATAGACACCACCCTGGATGTTGTGGAAGGGATGCAGTTTGACAAGGGGTATGTCTCTCCCTATTTCGTCACAAACCCTGAAAAGATGACAGTTGAGATGGACAATGTCCTCATCCTCATCACAGACAAAAAACTTTCCAATGCAAAAGAGCTAGTTCCCATCCTTGAAAAGGTGATGGAAAAGGGTCAACGCCCGCTTCTCATTATCGCAGAAGATGTCGACGGAGAGGCGCTTGCAACTCTTGTCGTTAACAAGCTGAAAGGTGGTCTTCCACTTTGCGCCGTGAAGGCGCCTGCTTTTGGAGACCGCCGTAAAGCGATGCTCCAAGATATCGCTGTTTTAACTGGAGCTACACTTGTTACCGAAGAGCTCGGCTTTAAATTAGAAGAGGTAGGAACTGAAGTACTAGGTAAAGCAAAGAGAATTAAGATCGGAAAAGAAGAGACGACGATCATCGATGGAGCAGGAGACGCGAAGAAGGTAAAAGCTCGTATTGCAGAAATCCGCGCCGAGATCGAACACTCGACTTCCGATTACGATCGAGAAAAGCTCGAAGACCGCCTTGCCAAAATGGTGGGTGGCGTTGCCGTCATCAATGTTGGCGCTGCAACTGAAACCGAGCTCAAAGAGAAAAAAGCACGCGTAGATGATGCTCTACACGCCACACGGGCCGCTGTCGCAGGCGGGATCGTTCCTGGCGGAGGCGTTGCGCTGCTTCGTGCCGTTAAATCACTCGACAAGCTCCATCTCACAGGAGATGAAAAGGTAGGTCTCGAGATCATCCGTGAAGCGGCATACGCGCCTGCTACTGCCATCGCAAATAACTGTGGCAAGCCGGGCAATCTGATCGCTGAGAAGATCTTTGAAAAAGAGGGTGCGTGGGGTTACAACGGTCTTACCGACGAATTTAGTGACCTGATCAAGGATGGCGTTATCGATCCTGTCCTCGTCACCAAAAGCGCGCTCGTTCACGCTGCATCTGTCGCAGGACTTCTTGTCACAATTGCTGCCATGATTACCGAGAAGCCCAAACCCAAATCTGCTACCCCCGCACCATCTATGGATGGCATGGGCGGTATGGGAGGAATGGGGGGAATGGGAATGGGCGGTATGGGTGGCATGGGAATGATGTAGGGAGTGAAGAGGGATTGGGCAACGGACACGTTCACGTTTACGGGCACGAAAAATGAAGAGCGCCGTGGACAGTGGACCACATGGACGTTAGAGGACGGGGCGCTAAGAAAAAAAGTTCTTATCTTGCGCTGTCCACTTCGTCCACTAAGTCCATGTCATCCAGCGTCCACCGCGCTCTCTTCCGTCCAATCCCTTTTAATCTCTAGTAGTAATAACTTATCAGTTCCTGCGCTCTTGGGCTGCTGCTTTCTTTGAGTTTTTGGTATAGGAGGAGAGCTTTTGCGGTCTCGTTCCTCTGAAAATAGAGAACTCCTAAGCGATAATGGAGTTCATGATCATCGGGCGAGATCTGAAGGAGCATCTCATACTCTTGAACCTCCTTTTCAACATCCCCCATCTCTTCGTAGATGTGCGCAAGCTGTGCGTGAACCCACGCGTCATTGGGCGCTAAAAAGTCCAAAATTTTAAACTCTTGGATGGCGCTTTCCATGTTTTCTTCATACTTTTCTTCCATGGAGCGCGACGCGTATTCAGCGGGAATCCAGGGCCACGCGTCAGACGGAAGATAGAGTTTTGCAAGAGAAAGATAAGCGTGCGCAAGAGAGCCATGTATCTGCAGGTCCATCGGCTCGATTTTTACCATCTCTACGTGATAAAAGATCGCTTCGTGAAGAAGTAGTTCTTTCATTTCCAGGACTTCTTTCCAGTGCATCCAGACGCGAAGCTTTTGCATCACTGTCTGCAAAAATGAGAAAGCGGATAGGTTTTGAGGAATGTCTAAACTATCAGCGAGGTAATGGAGCATTTGTGCAAGAGAAAGTGTGGAGGTCTTTTCACCACCCGCCTCACGACATGAGGCTACATAACTTGTCACAATCTCTGCCATCTGTTGTGGTTTTTTCGCCTCAAGATAGAACCGCAAGAGAAAGTAGGAGAAGGCAGAGAGGCAGAGCCCAGCCAGGCAGATAGCAATCAAAAGAGACTTAGAGAAGTAAGAGAGAACAATAAATGCGGACAGCTCGCCAAATGCTAAAGCAAAAAAAGTAAGATGGAAGCGCTGCGTTGTCGACGTGATTGCATGAAATTTTTGCGCTGCGCCTGAAATGAGCTCTTTTGCCTTCTCGTGGGGAAGAGTGGCATCAAAGAGTTTTACCTTTTCTTGCGAAGAGAGGTCGGCAGTTGTCATAGTAGGTCAGATACGTTAAGCGAAAATCGCAAATTTCTCAATGGTATACAAACAGTGTATACGATTATTTTCCGGTCTGGATCATGTAGTCGATCACTTTTTGTGAGACCCCCGATTTTTTCAAATCGATGATCTGATCTGCTGTTAGTCGAAAGGAGCTGTTTGTCGCCTGGATCTGGCTGATGATTGTGTCATCTTTTAGGCCATTGCGAGACATGTTCTTCACGTCCTGCAGGGAGAGCTGCTCACCTTGGTCGATCTTTCTCAATGTCTGTGGGGAACGCTGCTGCATCACCGCGCGATCATGTTCATCGAGGGTGTAACCGATGACGGCACCACCAACGGCTCCTACAGCGCCACCAATGAGCGCGCCAGTTCCTCCGCCCATAAGGCCGCCTACAAGGGCTCCGCCACCACCGCCGACAAGCGCTCCTGTGCCGGCTTTGCTTTCGCAGCTAGCCAGAACAACCATGACAAGAGAAAGTGCGATTAA
>JBIOJU010000198.1:0-3054 GCA_044451165.1 Chlamydiales bacterium
CACGAGCGGATCGTAGCCGAGCTCTTCACGAACCGCCTCAATAAGCGGCAGGAGCAGAAAGTGGAGAAAGAAATTAAACACAAAAGAAAATGCGGAAATCAGCAAGACGTAAGATGCCAGTAACGCTAGGGGGTAGGGCCCGTAATCTATCAGCATTCCGACGCAAATCAACAGACCAAAAGGAAGAAAAGGTGAGGTATAGGTTTTTATCATCTCGAGCCACCCTTCATGGTGAAAATTCGCATGCTCAAGGATGCGCTCTACCCCTTCCAAGGCTCCGATATAGGCGTAGAATGGAAAATTAGGAATGGCGATATTTTCCCTAAACCATAGATTAAAAGGGACATGGGTAAAATTTTCATGTGGAAGTTGCGCATACGCCTCATCCCGCATTCTCAGACCAGCTCTCATTAAGCCGGACATCTGCGGACCGAAAACCGGAGAGCCCAACCTCTCGTCCATACGGACAACCTGGCAACTGATCTCGTTTTTAGTGAAACGTTCTAGCCGATTCCAAAACCCCCCATTGATTCTTGCATCCAGCCACGGGGGTAAGATGCGGATGGGGCTTCCGTTTTCACGCAACGATAAGGTTCTTAGAGCGGGCATTCTTTGGAGGACAGGAGGAAAATCGGAGAAATTCTGCCGCCCGAGCTGAAGTTCTTCCAAGAGATTCAGTTCGGCTAGTTCTTCGGGAAGAGCAACTAGAAAATTCTCACGAGGAGTCGAGCAAGAGAGAAATTTAAGATTCCAAAAGTATCTAATGGCGCCGGGTATGACGGAACACCATTGCAAGTAGAGTCTTTCAACAGCTCCAATAGCTACTCTGTTTGCAGGATTGCGAAGATAGGCGAGAATGTCTTGGAGAGGAGCCCCTACCACGGGCCCTGTATTGATTTGAATTCTAGCAGTTGCCCATACCCGCTGCACCATTCTATTTTCTTCATACGCAGCCTCGACTCCGATCCTCTCTCTTTCAAGCAAATTTGCGCGCGAAAGTCTGTGGGGAACTATCCCCTCTCTTGCATTTCTTGCCCGCGCCTCAACATCTCCTGCAAGCCGCTGTGCCGCCTCTTCTAAATCATAAAGTCGAGTAGCGTCCAAGTTAAGATGATTTTGCGCAAAGTAGAGCTGCCTAAGAGATGGGGCCACCTGCTGTTGAGGTTCTTGCGGAGGCAGAATCTGCCTTGCACGTCTTGCAAGATTTTCACGGGCGATAAAATTTTCAAGATGGAGGCGGGCGGCATCGCGTTGCGCGCGTTGCTGCGCGTCAACATTGCTTACGAGAGGCCCAACTGCGTTAGGCATCATGAGATTGAGAAAAAGATCGATCTCGGCATCTGCTCGATACAAACAGATCAGAAGACGCTCTCCAAAACCCTGTTCACGGGGATTTTGTGCTACATAGGTCTCATACATTTGCACAATGCGAAACAAAGGATTTGCAAACTCCTCTGTCGGCTTGTGTGTAACCGTTATAAGATGCTCTCCGAGCATGGCGTCCAGGGGCCTACCCCGGCAAATTTGCGCAGCTCGCGCACTTGTGGCTTCTTCGGAAACCCTCTCGCGCAGCTGAATGACCGCACCGGCTCGTAAATTTTGTGCGCGTTCGCAGGCTGCTTTCATCGCTCTGCTCACACGTAAAAGCACCGGATCGCAGTCCAGGAATTCAAAAATAATGATCTCTGCTGGTTTGGTTGCAAAAACTCTACTAACACTATTCATGCGATGTGCCATTAATGTTTAAAATGAAAAGCAATTATAAAACAAAATTATTAAACCAGCCAGATAAACAGTTTTTTAACATACGTAAAGAATCTTTTATCAAATAAAAACTTTACGCAAGTGCTGATGCAGCATGCAGGTAATTTAAGAGCACAAACTTATCGATCGACTGCTCTTGAGAGCCGGTATAGATGAGGAAGCCTTTGTCACAGCGATCGGGAGCAAGCCGTTGAAAATAGTCCAGATTTTTCAGAAATTCCGCGTTAAACGTTCTTGCAGCTTTAATTTCAATGGGCACAAGACTGTGACCTCTTTGAAAAATCAGATCTACTTCGTGGCCGTGCGCATCTCGAAAATAATAGAGTTGCGGATCAAGACCTTTATTCAACCTTGCCTTAAAGAGTTCTAACACGATCAGGTTTTCGATAAGATTTCCTCGTAAAGGATCGCGGCTAACTTGAGCCGCATTTTCAATACCTAAAAGGTAGGTCGCAAGCCCCACATCCGTAAAAAACAGTTTGGGAGCCTTGACCATTCGCTTGCCAAAATTTTCAAAATAGGGTTGAAGGCGTAAAATAACAAACGAGGCTTCCAAAATCGAGATCCATTCTTTAATTGTTTGTGAAGAGACACCCACCTCGTTGCTAATCCCCTCCAAATTTAATAGCTGCCCGATGCGCCCGGCACAGATGCGGATAAAACGTTGAAATTGGAGCAGATCTTTTACATGGATGAGTTGGCGGAGATCTCTCTCGATATAGGTTTGAAAATAGTTGCGATAGGCTTTGGTTGGGTCAAGCGCATCTTTATAGATGCGAGGATATCCTCCCTTCAAGAGCGCCTCATCCACAGAAAGGTCAAAACCTGCATTGCTCAACTCCTCGAGGCTCATGGGGAGTAGATTGAGTAGTGCCGTGCGCCCTGCAAGCGACTGCGAAATCGCTTGATGCAGTTCCATCTGGTGGCTTCCCGTAAGGATGAACATTCCTTTTTTCTGCTTCTCATCCACAATCACTTGAATATAGGATAAAAGCGCAGGTACACGTTGAATTTCATCAAGGATCGCCCCTTCTGGATACTGCTCCAAAAAGCCGCGCGGATCTTCCGTCGCAAGGGCTTGAATATCCAACTCCTCTAAATTGACATACGCCATCCCAGGAAATGTATGGCGTGCGAGCGTAGTTTTGCCCGATTGCCGTGGACCCATCACAGTAACAACAGGATACGATCTCGCAAGCGCTTCCAATTCAACGGCTAAGGTTCTTTTATACATAAATCCGGCTATTTTGAAGTTCTACTTAGGATTATCCGAGATTTTCTCTTTAAGGC
>JBIOJU010000199.1:0-3054 GCA_044451165.1 Chlamydiales bacterium
CTTACTAGATTCGGGCATCACTTCTCCTTTTTCTTGAGCATTTGCAAAACAAGTTGTTAATAAACCAAAAACCATTAGCGCACGATGAAACATTATGAACCTCCGTGTAATTTAATTGTACTCACAAGCCCGCCATGATCAGAGCTTGCTGTGGTTAGTTGCGAAGCTTTAAAACCTGTGGGCGCAAGAGCTGTCCTCAGCTGCTTTACGCTTCCCTTGAGAGCAACGATGAAGTCAAGGTCGTGCTCCATCGAAATTCTCTGTCCTGAAATCATCGCAGATAGCGCATCTCCGCCCCACGTTTTTAGAGTCTTTTTTGCATGATCTATTTCATGCCAAAGCAGCACACCCTGCTCAAATCTTTTACCATAAGTCGCATTAAAGACCAGACGGTCCATATTCATATCACCCGCGAAAATGACAGGCATCCCCTTCACTTGATCGATTTTGTTACAAATCAGGCTCATCTCTTTCTCCCGACAAGCCTTTTCTACCGACGTAGGAAAACTTGTTTCTTGCGAGGGTTGCAGATGTGTTACAAAAACGCGCATGAAAGGCGTTTGATCACTCATAAGAGTAAAACCAAAAACTCCCAGAGCCGCGCATCGGGTTCTTTCTACTTTCATGTCTGAAGTAAATCGGGTAAATTCAGGATCACGAATCGCAAACTTACTCGCCACAAAAATGCCCGAAGAGGGACCCAAAACTTTTACACCTCCAATATTGAAATAGAAGTGGGCGTAACGACCATGCAGCTTGTCGCGTAAATAGAAGGCAGATCCGGTATCAAAAGTTTCTAGGCGAATGCAGACGTCCGAATCGCATTTCAGAATTTGATCGGCAATCTTAGGAATTCTTTCCTGCCAGGGTAATAGACCTGCATCTGTATAAACAAACCCTCCTGCAACACAGGCGATATTCTGCATGTCTATCGTGACGACTCGCCCAGCGCGGAGCTGCGCTTCCGCCTTCCCACCCGACGCGTGGATGAACGGCTCTCTCGAAATGCATGCCATCACAACGCGCAGCGCAAGTGCAGGAAGGTAGCTGACCATCCCAACGGTTGCGTATCCTCGCGTCTGAGCGAAAAGATATTTAGCCTCTAAATCTCTTCTCTCTTTAGCCTCATGAGGAAACAGCGTATGGATATTCCCAAACTTTGTCATGCGCTCATGTGCAATACAGATCGGGTCGGTGAGTCGTGAGATCGCCCGAAATACACATGATTTTAGTTTATCCGCGAGCGTATTCAGCGCGCGCGTAGAAATGCAGCACCAAGAGGTGCTGCTTCTCTCTATGCGGGTAGTTGCAAAAGTGGCCATAGGGGAAAAACTCTACCAGGGATCAAAGAAAAAAGCTAGCGTGCGGCAGAAGCGCGGATGGAAGCGAGCAGCTCGTCGATCTCCCACTTAAGGCGCAGCGCCTGAGCTTGATCATAGAGCTGACTGCTGCGCACACAAGCCATCGCAAAGTGGCCTACGGCTTCAATATATTTCCCATCTCGATACTCACCGTGTGACTGGTAGAGGCAGAGTAGAATTTGAAATGCAAGGGATGCAAAGGTGAGCTCTAGCCCACCTACGATAAAGAGGCCAAAATAGAGGGTGTGATTTGCAATTTTGAGAAGAGATTCTAGCGTTTTATCATATCGCTCCTCTTGACGCAGTCGCGCGAAGCGAACAACCTCAGCTAAAAGATCGTGTCCCGTTGTGACAAGTATGCCGAGAGGATGCGCAAAAACAGTACTCGCAAGCGCGATCACCGCTACTCCCGTTTGCACGATGCACGGGTATGTTTGGGGATTGATTTGTCCGTTTACCATGCTAGCGTCGAGCTTGCTGAGCGAGCTCCAGGTGCGTAGACCATTTAATCCTAGAGAAAGCGGAAAGCTTGAGGGTTTGTAAAGAGAGATGAAAGGAAGAACCGCTACCGCACCTCTTGCAAAGGTATTTGACCATGAGACAGGCTCGAGGGCTTCTGGTTCATCGATGTCTGCTGCTAAAACTTCCCGCCGCTGCCAATTGGCAACATCGTTCTCATATTCGCGATGATAATAGAGTGGTTCTCTGACGGTGAAAGAATTAATCTCCGTTGCCATAATCATCCTAGTTTAAATGAATAAACAGGAAATTTTAGCAAACTTATTAAATTAAAAACATACTAAATTAAAATTTTTATAGTTTTGAAATTTTAATCTCTTGGTTAGAGCAAACTAAACGATATTATTTGCACATCTGATCGTGCCACTCAGCGGGGCACTATCCATCTTTTCTTAGATCGTCGATGATCTTTTCGAGTTGGCGCTGAAACGATGGAAGATTGTCCTTGATTGTTTTCCAGATCACGTCGTGATCGACATCAAAATAGGCATGGATCAAGCGATTCCGCATCCCGTTAAGTTGTTGTTTCCATGGCAGCTGCGGATATAGGGCTTTGGTTTTTGGTGATACTTTTCCTGCCGCTTCTCCTAAAACCTCAAATTCACGAATGATACCAGAAGCTAGTAGCCTGTTGGCATCAAGACTTGCACGCTTTTTCCCTTTGACAAACGAGAGAATTGCATTTGTAGAATCCAGCATATGCCTGAGGCGTGCGAGGTCTTTACTGACCATAGATAACTTTTGCATGGGACAAAACGTCCTCTCGGAAATATGGACTGAGATCGTTCGGTGTTTTAAGATCCACATTCCGTCCCACAATTGCGCTAAGTTCTGATTCAATGTCTACAAGATCAAACAATGTGGGGGTGTGTTTTTTCTCAAATTTTACAAGAACATCCACGTCACTCGTGTGACTGAAACGTGGGGTGAGAATAGAACCAAAAAGCGCAAGATAAGCAATGTGATATTTTTTGCAAAAGTCAGTAATCTTTCGCTTATTCATTGAAATTGGAAGTTTGCTCACAAGATCGCCTCTTTCCCTTTAGCATACTTAAGTTGAACTTATTTTAGGAAGCGCTACTCCCGCTCGAAATGCTTGGCATACTTGAGCGGTTTGCCCTCTTTCCAGGGACAGTAGCTGTTGCAAAAGTCGACCCGGTCGCCGAGCGAGGGA
>JBIOJU010000200.1:0-3045 GCA_044451165.1 Chlamydiales bacterium
CCGGAGCGCAACATCGAAAGAATATACAGCGAGAGAGTTTGCGAAGAGCTTCCTGCGCAAAAATAGGAGAGGATGAAGTCGTCAAAAGAGATGATAAAAACTAGAAGGCCCGTTGCAACGAGGGCGGGTGTAAGCTGTGGAAGGGTAACTTTAAAAAAAGTTTGGATGGGTGTGGCTCCAAGCACAAGCGATGCCTCGGTCAGGTTGTAATCCAACTCTAAAAAACGAGCATAAACAATCGGAATCACAAACCCCAAGCCAAGTACTGTGTGGGCGACAACGAGCGTGGTGAGTCCTAGTGGAATGGAGATGAGTGTGAAAAAGCTGAGGAGGCTCACGGCAAGCACCGTTTCTGGAATCACAAGATTTCCATAAAAGAGAGAAAGAGCCGCACCCACGCGCCCCCCTTGAGCTGCATAAAAAATGAGTAGGACGCCGACGACTAAGCTAATGAGCGTCGAGAAACAGGCGACAATGAGAGAATTGGAAAAGGCCTTCCAGAGATAAACAGATTGAAAAAGCTCTTGATACCATCTCATGGTAAAGCTTTTCCACGGCGCAGGAAAGCCCTCGCTGTTAAATGAAAAAACTAGAAGAACAATGATCGGTACATAGATGAAAAGATAAGTGGCAAAGACGCCTACAAGGGGAAAGATTTTCATCTTGCACTCCTTGCGATCAGGCGGCTGATGAGAAAAAAGAGGAGAGCTGCGGCGGCAAGAAGAAATAACGTTGCAACAACCGTAAAGGCTGCCCCAAGCGCCTCTGTCTCCTCACCCAAAATGTAGTGGGAGACGACACTTCCCACAAACATCTGCTTATCTCCTCCCATGAGTTCTGGGATCGCAAATTCTCCAAAAGAAGGAATGAAGACAAGAAAAAAACCGGCGCGGATGCCACGCAAGCTGAGCGGTAGAACAATGCGTCTAAACGTTTGAAGCCAGGAAGCTCCTAGATCAAAAGAGGCTTCCATGAGGCGAAAGTTAAATCTTTCGAGGGTGGAGTAGATGGGAAGGACCATAAAAGGGAGGTAGTAGTAGACCATCATGATCATGATCGCAAAGAGGGAGTTTAGCATGTGCAGGGGCTGGTCAATGACTCCAAAATAGCGCAAAAGAGTGTTGAGGAACCCCTCGCGTTCCAGAACAAAAAACCAGGCGTAGACGTGCAGTAAAAAATTTGTCCAGAAGGGAACGATAAGAAGAAAGAGCAGGAGGTCTTTAAATCTTTTGCCGCGAAAAGCGAGAAAATAGGCCATTGGATAGGCGATGACCAGGCATAAGATCGCAGTTCCAAGGGCAAGAAGAAGCGACATCCCGATGACGCGCAAATAGGTAGGATGAAAAAAAGGGAGAATTTTTTCGAGCGTCACACCCACGAGTGTGCCGCTCGTAGAAAATTTGAGAACGCTCGAAAAAACAATTAGAAGAAGTGGGATGTAGAAAAAAATCACCTGCCAGATTAATGCGGGAACACCTGTAGCAAAAGGAAGTTCTGATGTGGGAGGTTTAGGTAGAGATTTCATTTTTCCAAAATTACCGCGTTCTCTTTTTGCCAGTAAAGATTGACCTCATTGTCATAGTCGATGACCTCTTGCGGAAAGTGCTCCTCGTTCTGTTCAAACACTTGGATCCGCATCTGATTTTTAAGAAGAACGTTGTACTGAGTAGAGCGCCCATGATAAACGATCGAATGAACCACACCTTTTACGCAGTTGGAAAAGTTTTTCACCTCTTTTTTTGAGATGAAAATTTTTTCAGGCCGTAAGCTGAGAAGAATCTCACATCCTTCTCGCATCCACTCTTTTTTTTGTGTAGTAGGGATTTTAAAAGTTCCGAGATCGGGAATCTCGATCTCAGGTTCGCTGTCGAAATGGATCAATTTACCGCCAAAGATATTGGTCGTTCCAACAAATTTTGCGACAAAGGAGCTCACAGGAAATTCATAGATCTCTTTCGGCTTTCCGATCTGCTCAATTTCGCCGCTCATGTTCATGATCGCCATCTGATCGGCTACGGTGAGCGCTTCAAACTGATCGTGGGTGACATAGACAAAAGTCGTTTTGAGTTTGTCTTGCAGCTCTATGAGTTCAATGAGCATTCTCTCGCGCAATTTGAAGTCGAGCGCTGCAAGAGGTTCATCTAAGAGAAGCACCTCTGGCTCATTGACAATCGCACGTGCAAGAGCCACGCGCTGCTGCTGGCCTCCTGAAAGTTGGTTGGGCAATTTATAGATGTGGTTTTCGAGGTGAAATGCTTCCAAAATTTTGACGACTTTCTGTTCGATCTGATCTTTAGGAAACTTTTTAAGACGAAGACTATAAGCGATATTGTCAAACACGTTGAGATGTGGAAAAAGAGCATAGTTTTGAAAGACGATATTGACGGGCCTTTCGTGAATGGGCAGGTGAGTGATCTCTTCATCATCCAAGAAGATTTTTCCTGCGTTGGCAGTCTCGAGGCCCGCGATCAGTCGAAGTAGAGTTGTTTTTCCGCAACCACTTGGCCCAAGCAGAGCAAAAAATTTTCCCGCAGGGATCACGAGGGAAATCCCCTTGATCACAACCCCGCCGCTGATTGTTTTCGTCAGATTTTCTAATTTAATGCTTCTCATAAATTTTCATTCTACGCACATGAGCCATGATTTCGCTAGTGGAAATATGCATTTCGGTGTAAAAAAGAAAAGAAAATCCCAGCAAAGAAAAAAAATCCCACCACAGAGACACAGAGTAAGATGAGGTTGCACAGAGAAGGAAATATGTTTTTCTTTTTTGTTTTGGGGAGGACAAAACAAAAAAAAGCTCCTGCCGCTACCCGCGACAGATAAGAAAATCCCACCACTGAGGACCTCTTTTTCTAATTTGCTGCGGATAGCAGCAGGAGAGTTCTTTTTTTGCTTCTCCCGCAAAAAACAGATCCCTCTCCCTCTTCTCTGTGCAACCTCATCTTACTCTGTGTCTCTGTGGTGGGATTTTTTTTCTTTGCTGGGATTTTCTTTTCTTTTTTACACCGAAATGCATATTTCCACTAGCGAAATCATGGCTCA
>JBIOJU010000201.1:0-3044 GCA_044451165.1 Chlamydiales bacterium
AAGACGTGCGTGTTGTACATGCGCGCGAGGTTCTCCGCGCCCTCAAAGGTGAACGATAAGAGGAAAAATTGCGGCTTTGCCGCATCAGCAGCTCTCAGCAGATTTTTCTTCTCTTCTTTGTGCCTTGGTGTCTTTTTTCTCCCTTTGTGTTGAACTCTTCTGTATTTATTGCGTAGTCCATCGGTATATCATTACTTCGGTACTGTGGTTTGAGGCAAAAGCTCTAATAACGAAAACTCGGCGTAGGGCTGCGTGTAGGCTGGTTCGTCGTTGGGGCCAGCATGAGAGATCCAAATTTTGAGCTGGGACGGGAGAAAAATTGCATTGTGCAGGTTGGACTCTTTTCCGCCTGCTCCTTGAATGATCTCTTGTAAAATTTTCTCGTCGATCTTGCCGAAATTTTCTTCGAGCCGTGTTTTTAAGACAGGATAGCGCTCTGGCCAGGTGAGTCCTGTGAGAAGGAGGCACTCTTCTGGCTGTTCCGTGATCAGATCCGCAATACCGGCTTTTTGGAAAGCAGGAAGATCACCATAGCTCGCGCCCGGTTCAATAAATGCGATCTCATCTGCGGTGGCATAGACTCCACACGAGGTATCAGTTTTACCATCAGAGAGGATGTAAAAATATTCACAGGTGCGAGGAGAATTTGTGAGCATGGCTCTTGCATCATCAAGAGAAGAGCTGTTTTCTAGGAGCATGCGGATTAAAAAGGCCATGGGGATACCATTCCAAGAGCCGTATCCTTTACCGCCGATCTCTCCGATCGCAATTTTTTCTGAGTTCATGCCTGTGACGGATCCGACAAAACCTGCATAGGTGACGTTAAGAAAGGAGTAGCCCTCGTCTGGGGTGACGACCATGAGTAGGGCGCTATCCTGGATTCCTTTACCAATGGCATAATCGAGTGCGCGCACATGGTAGAGCGCGCCATCTTTCGATGCCCCGCCCCGTGCAGTGATTGCGCTGCAGTGAAACATCTCGGGAAAGAGATTGAGGGCTACAATCTTTTCAAATGGAACCTCTGCACCAGCTGCCACACCACGCATCTCTTCAATGAGATGTTTTGGTGTGTGTTTGAGGAGTTGAGAAATGTAGGGTTTGAATTCTGCGGCTCGCTCTTTCTGCTTTTCTGGCCTTTTCCCTTCGAGAAAAATCGCGATGTTTTGTCGAACGAGTGCTTGGAGAAGATGGCCATGCTGCTCGCCCCGCTCAAAAGCAGTTCCTTCAAGGTGAAGAACAAGTTGTCCCTGCTCTTTTTCTAAATACCCCTTGCCAAATCTCTCAAGCAGTTCCGCTTGTAGTGTAGCAAAGCAAACAAGACACACAATTGTCAGAAATTTGAACATAGACACGCCTTGGTAAAAGGTTAAAGCATAAAGGATGAAGGCTAAAATGAAGAATAAGAAATTCGTATTGTGAAAGGGAGAAGGATTAAACCAGAGAGAACACAGAGGTCACAGTGACGAGAGAAAAAATATTCCTTCCTCTCTCTGGTAACAAATCCCTCTTTTTTTCTTATTTCAGCCTTTAGCCTTTAGAATTCATCCTTTAAGAAAAGCGGGAAGGCGATAAGCCGGATTTTGTCGGCTGTTTGCACAGCGAGCAATCATTCTTCTAGGGAACCTGTCGCCAGGCTCCTCGAGCGACATTTTGTTAGAGCCCCGCGGAGAACGGTTGGCTCATATACGTCTTGCTTCAGATAGGGTTTACAGCACCCTGCATCGCTGCAGGTGAGGCCGGTTCCTAAAACCAGCATTTTCAGCCTGTCTGCGCTTTCACGCAGCGGTGTGTTTTCTGTTATACTTTCCGTAGTCTTTCGACCCCCAGTCTTTCACTGGTATCTTCTCCTGCGAAGTCCAGACTTTCCTCCTCGATTCCTCGAGGCGATTGCTTGCCTTCCCAAAAATTATGTGCTTGCCATACGGCGACGGCGGCGCTTGGTGGTTGCAGCCGCGGTGCCTTCGACAGCTTCACTCTCTTGCCACTAGTGGATGCGCGAGCAGTGTTCGCAAAAGATGAGATTTTCTCCCTTACGCACCATGTTTTCATGCTGTGCGGTCAGAACGATATGGCACCCGCTGCAGGTGCGATTTTCGATCGGCACAATAACGCGATCTTTTTTGTTGCGCAGGAGTCTTTCGTAAATCTGTAACGTTTCAGGATCCGCTTTTTTGGCAAGGATGTCGCGCTCTTTCTTCAGTTCTGAACCCTCTTCATTGATCAGTCGGATGCTCGATTCGATCTCACGTGCAAGGTTGTCGCTGCTGATCTCCGAAGATTTGAGGCTCTCTTTGATCTTCTCGAAGAGCTCATCTTCGGTATTTTTTTTGTCTACGAGGTCTGAGACTTTCTGTTCGAGAGCTATCTTTTCACGTTCTGCTTGTGTCATTTCTTGCGTGAGTGCGTTGAACTCATCAACTTTTTTGACACTATTTTGCTGCGATTCCAATTTTTTAATCTTTGCGCCCACATCGTGAATCTTCTGTTCGAACGACTGAATGGTTTTACCAAGCTCTGCAATCTCCAGCTCTTTATCAGCCAGCTGCTGGTGGAGCTCTTTGCGGAGCGTCTCGATCTGACCGAGCTCTTTGGTGCGCTCTTTTTTGACGCGCATCAGGCGCAACATTTTCATATCAAGTTCTTGGATGTCTAAAATAGGACGCAGAT
This sequence comes from Chlamydiales bacterium, assembly GCA_044451165.1. Taxonomy (GTDB): domain Bacteria; phylum Chlamydiota; class Chlamydiia; order Chlamydiales; family Rhabdochlamydiaceae. The sequence continues at coordinate 2,668 of JBIOJU010000201.1, forward strand.
GTTCTTGCATTGTGCTCTCTCGGTAATCTTAAGGATTTGAGAGACAACATTATCGCTAAGGAGAGAATATTCTCAAGGGTAAATTTTTATTTGACAGTTGGCAGGAAGAAATGGCATTTAAAGGAAAATCTTTGGAGGGTTTATGAAAATGTGGAAAAAGCATGCAGGAGAGTCCAATCACACAACAAAAATTACCATCAAATATGACGTGGGGTTCAAAAACGCGTTATACATCAGGGGGAGTGGTGGGGGATTAAACTGGCAGCAGGGGAAATTGCTGAAAAACGTAGGAAGAGACACCTGGGTCTGGGAAACCGATGCTCCCATCGAACAGTGCGAGTTTAAAGTGCTCATTAACGATCAGAAGTACGAAGAAG
>JBIOJU010000202.1:0-3038 GCA_044451165.1 Chlamydiales bacterium
CTTTTCTCCATGAAAGGCCGAGAGAAGCTCTTTTGGTGTGACGCGTAAAAAATAACGCACGAGAGGAATGATGAGCAGGATCAGAACCCCTAGGCACGCAATTGAAAGAAAGTCGGTTGTCAGTCCAAGGCGGTGAGGAAGTCCCCCTACAGAGTAGGGTGCGACGATTCCACCCATCTGGCCGATTGCCACAACAAAGGGAAATCCGCGCTTAGCAGAATCGGGTTTTGTGGTGTCAGCTGCAAAAGCCCAGAAGAGTGCGACGACAAGTGATCCAAAGCTCTCGACAAAAAGATACCAGAGGTAGCCGAGCACTTTAGTTGCGATGAAGGGTAGCGTAGAGCGGGCAGCGATCTCCTCGTGAGTTCCCTGCGCCATCATGATCAGCACACTAAATACCAGTACTGAGAGGCCGTAAAAGGTGGGGAGAATCATCAGCATTCTCTCGCGTGATGTGCGCTCGAGAAGCCGTGTATAAAACATCACGAGAGGAAGGAGCGAGATCACCGATACAGTTTTGGCATAGGGAAGATGCAACTTGTCGACCAGCTGTATAAAGACAGCATCCTTTAAAGGACGGAGGGTCCAGTAGACGCCGATGATGAGAGCAAAGATGAGCCCCATCCTGATAAACTTTTTAAACTCTTCTTTTTCAAAGGTGCCGAAGTTAAAGCGGCAGATCCACTGGAAGAATTTTAAAATTTGTCCGCCCATATGTTACATGCTCCTAAGTGATTTTTCTTCAAAGTATAGATCTCGCTTAATATTTGTATTGTCGATATATTCGAATAGTTAAATCGACAAAACAGATATCAGATGGCGAAACACAAGTTAGACTCCCTACGCAATTTGAGGGTAGCCGACCTCGATCTCTTCATAACAGCAGCCCATTTTAAAAGTCTAGGACAGGCTGCAAGCCATCACCATTTGAGCCAGAGTGCTGCCAGTGCCGCCGTGCTACGCGTTGAAGAGGCTTTTGGTAAACAGCTCTGTACGCACGAGAGAAGACAATTTCGTCTCACACAAGAAGGAGTTCTTCTTCTCCCGCGAGCCGAGAAGTGGCTCAAGGATCTTCGCGAAGGTATCTCGCTAGATCAGGTGCACCCGATGCGGCTTGCTACAACGCGTGCGATGGCGCGTGTCTGCATTCTCGCCGTTTTGCCCCTCGAACCGATCGATCTTAAACTCATGCGCCCCGATGCGGCCTATGGCGCAATTTTGCGAGACGAAGCGGATGTAGCGCTGGTGTTAGATAACGCTCCGTGGGAGGGTGTGAGCGCGACAGAGGTAGGGAAAGGAAACTTTCAGCTCTATTCTTCTCAAAAGGGTGTCCTTCCGGGCCCTGTTCTTTTGCCTGAAGATCAAATTGAAGTGCTCACCTTGCAACAAAGGTGGCAGCAAGAGAAGACCTGCCCCCTACAAATTAAAGCAAGACTTCCAAGCTGGTCTCTGATTGCAGACATCTGCTCCGATACGTCAGAAGTGGGATTTTTACCAGACTTTCTCGCAAAACAGGCGCATCTAAAGCCGGTCTCTTGGCAACCCACGCCTTCGAAATATCGCGTCCTCGCGCTCTATCGCAACAGCAGCCCTCATTTCCAAAAACGCCTCACCCCACTTCTGCGGGCATGGCGCCGTGCGTTTGCCTAATGCAACGTGTCAAGTCTTAAAGATTTGCGTAATCTTTCTTTGTACTGCAGATCTGGATCAGGAGAAAGATCAGAAGAGGTGAGTTTTTTTAAAGTCACATCAACAGAATCTTTGCCTTTGTACGCCTCCTTAATTTTTTTCCGATCTCTTTCATATTCCTTGATGAGGGCGAGGCTTTGCTCTTTGTCAAAGCAGACGAAAGAGGGAAGCGGAAAATTCAGATCAAATTCTGAGATGGAGTTTGAACTTGGAGTCTGTTTTGCCAGATTGAGAAGAAATTCTTTTTCTTTTGCGGATCTTGCATTTGACGAAACCTCTTCACATTTGCGCGCCTCGGCAAACAACCAGGCGTTCTGATCGCCGTAGCCCAGAAGAATGCCGACTAGATCATGGCGAGCGAGCACTTTTTTCCAGAATGAAGAGTCGCTGTTTTCAAGTTCGAAAACCATCTTCAAGGGATCAAAGTCTCTAGTGACAGCTCCACGAAAAAGCGCATAGTGTTTTTTGAGTGTTGTAGCAGTTTCTGCGATGTTCACCAGAAAAATACTCTCTTTTTGTGTTGAAAAAGAGGGGGATGCTCGTTTGCAAAGAATAAATCTGGGTGTTTGAATGTGTTCTGTGATCTTCTTCCAAACATTCCAGTTTTCTTCAAAGTTGAGTTCGTTGCAAAGGATCTGATGAGGAGACTGCGCTAGAAATTCTTCTGTGTCCTCGTGAGGTTCATCAAGAAGAGTTGTGAAAGTCATGGGTTTATTGCCGAAAAGAGTATAGGCGCCTCCTTCTTGAAACAAAAGTGTCGAAAAGAAGTCATTCAGTGACGCGCGCTCTTGTTTCGATAGCATTGGCGCAGAAGTGAATGCATTACAAAGCGCAAGAAAAGATAGTAAAAAAAGAAAGGTAAATATAAATTTTGCTTTTCTTAAAACCCTGGAGGGTAAAGCGATGTTCATAAGACTCTGTTTCCTGATCGTGTGTTTCATCTTTTTCTCAACAGCACATTCTAATTGTCATGCGGCAGACAGTCAAAGATTATCAAGGGTAGAAACAATTGGCGCCCTCATCGCACATGCTCCCGAGGCGATCTTGGAATTAAAGGACGATCGTCTATACCTCAACCCTGAAAAAATTGTCCCGACAAATAGAGGTCTCATTACTCTTGCGAGCGATCATTTAGAAATTGCAATACCTGAACTATACTCTGACGCTGCTGGCTGTTTTATTCCTTGCAACGGAGAAGATCTAAAGCAGATCAGCCAAGATGATCTTCGCATCTGGTGGTGTGATACATGCAGAGCCCTGCGATCGATGGATAAGTGGGGTCGCTGCACCCGGTGTGGTCGCAAGCTGTAGATGTAGATTTTTCTTCTCTCGGCGCTCTCGGTGGGCTC
>JBIOJU010000203.1:0-3022 GCA_044451165.1 Chlamydiales bacterium
ATCTAGGAAAATTGAAGGTCGACAAAGGTCTCGAGAGACCAAAAATCCAGCCTAAGCGAATAGTTCGCAGAGGTTGATAGAAGGGAAAAAGTGTTACCTATGTTGGTGAACTATGTGTTACCCATGTTTCCGGTTGAACCGAAATAGAGAGAATCTTGTTTTTTCCTCTTGCCCATCTGATTATTCCGCTGTCCTGTTATTATTTTTCTTTCGGTGTTCTCAGTGCGCTCGGTGGTTATTTTTTCAGATTTATGCAACAACGTCCTCTCTTGCTTGCAAATTAATAGCCTCTTGAGCTTCGATTAACGGTAGCAATTATGAGCCGTGCAAAGATCGTTATCGTCGGTGGTGGTTTTGGTGGATTGAATCTGGCCAAAGATTTGAAGAGGGCAGATCTCGAGATCATTCTCGTCGATAAAATGAATCACCATCTATTTCAGCCGTTACTGTATCAAGTCGCGACAGCGGCCCTCTCACCTGGAGATATTGCGACACCCATCCGTGAAATCCTTAGAAAACAGGAAAATACAACAGTTGTCATGGGTGAGATCATTGCGATTGATAAAAATCGCAAAGAAATTACATTCGCAAATGGTGATCGCATCGGATTTGACTACCTCGTGCTTGCGATCGGAGCGCGCCACTCCTACTTTGGCAATGACCCTTGGGAGCAGTTTGCTCCGGGATTGAAAACCATTTCTGATGCTTTAAAGATTCGAGAGCAGATTTTAGTTTCATTTGAAAAAGCGGAGCGAATGGCAACGCCTGAAGAGGCCGCTAAATATTTGAATTTCGCCATTATTGGCGGTGGCCCAACGGGTGTGGAGATGGCAGGTGCAATCGCGGAGATCGCGCATAAGACCCTCTTTGAAAATTTCCGCCGCATCAAACCAGAAACCTCCAAAATCTACCTCATCGAGGCACTTCCTCATATTCTGCCAGCCTATCCGGAACATCTCGCCGAACGTGCGACTAGAGATCTCCGTGAGCTTGGTGTCACTGTGATGACGGGAAAGAAAGTTGTAAACGTGACAAATGAAGGTGTGCAGGTCGAAAATGAGTTCATCGAAGCGCGCAACATCATCTGGGCTGCAGGAAACCAGGTGTCTCCTCTCCTTAAAACACTCGATATTCCTCTCGATCGCCAAGGTCGCGCCATCGTAGGACCCGACTTATCAATTCCCGGCAATCCGGAAATTTTTGTGATCGGTGATGCCGCGCAACTGTTAGGAAAAGATGGAAAACTCCTACCAGGAACGGCACCCGTTGCCATTCAACAGGCGCACTACCTCTCAAAAATAATTAAACGCGCACTTCCTCAGGCAGCAAGAGCACCTTTCCGTTATTTCGACAAAGGGAGCATGGCAACGATCGGAAAATCTCGCGCTATCGCAATGATCGGCTCATTCCATTTTGCCGGATTTTTCGCATGGGCAGCTTGGTGTTTCATCCATATTGTCTATCTCATTGGTTTTCGCAACCGTCTGGGTGTGATGATCGAATGGTTTTACCACTTCCTCACGGGCGAAAGAGGGGTAAGGCTCATTCATAAGCCTATCGATTGGGAGCTTCCAAAAAAATGAGCCTCTGGAGACGTGCTCCGGCTCTTATTCTTGGTCTTATTTTTCTTCTTACGACTGCCGCTTTTCTCCATCCTCACTGGTGCTATCTATGTGGATTTTTACCGTTAGGCTTTTTTTTGCTTCGAGAAAAAGAGTGGAAACACATGCTTGCGATCAGTGCCACCGCTCTCCTTTTTTATGGTCATCTGCACTTTCACACTTCTCTTCCGCTCAAGCTAGACAAGAAAGTTCACGGCAAGGGCCTATTCGAAATCGAAACACTCCGCATCATCCCTTCCCCCTTCAATCGAAGCTACCAGTATCAAGGAGTTTTACGCACATTCACCAGCGAAGAGGGTAAAGTGTACAAAAATCTTCCGTGCACTCTCTTTCTTCCAGAAGAGAAAGCGCGAGAGAAGGCAGACTGTGATTATGAAATCGAGGGAGTTCTCTCGCAAAAAAGAGCACAGATATTTGCACTAAAACCGGACAAAGGAAAAACGTGGAAGCCGATTAAGGCCAGCCTCCGATTTGCAGAGTGGCGCTATCTTGCTAAAGAACGCGTTCGCCAGTTCTTGCGCAGCGAGATCCCGCAGCCCGATGTCTATACCTTCTTTGTCGCACTTGTTGTGGGAGATGTTGATGAACGCATCTTAGCAATGGAGTTTGCAAAACTTGGGCTACAGCATATCCTTGGCATTTCCGGTTTTCATTTTGTCCTGCTTGCAGGCTTTTTTGGTGCGCTTTTGCGCCTCATTTTCCCTTTCAAGATCGCAGCCTGTATCCTTCTTCTGCTACTTACAACCTACTTCTTTTTTGTGGGACCTGCGCCGGCGACGCTCCGCGGCTGGATCGCCATTTCTGTCTATCTCTTTGCTCGACTATTTCATTTCCCGACAAGTGCACTTAACGCCCTCGGCGTGGGACTCTGTTTAGAAATTCTGTACGACCCATTTGTTGTCACTTCGATCGGCTTTCAACTAAGCTTTCTCTGCACCTGGGCGATCCTTCTCCTCTATCCTCTAGTGAGGAAAGGTGTTGCTTCTCTATTCCCACAAAAAACTCTGCCAGAAGTTTGTAAATACGGACTGCTAAAGCAGCATAGATATCTGGCTACCTCGCTTTTCCGAGAAGCCATTTCACTCAACCTCGCCGTCCACTTGGCATCGCTTCCGCTTATCCTCTTTCTCTTTCACAAATTTCCCCTGCAGAGTCTCTTCTACAACCTCTTCTTTCCCTTCTGTTTTAGCCTTTCGCTTCTGCTGCTGATTACAGCAGTTCTACTTACATTTCTCATTCCTCCGCTCGGCAAACTAATCCACATGTGCAACAACGCCTTCACAGGCCTTCTCCTAGACATCGCAAGAGACCCCTATCCAGCGCTAGACATTCCTTTGCGAGTACGCGAGTTTCCGTTCGCACTACTAGTGGCAATTTTGGCGCTTGTTTTTGTTGGAACA
>JBIOJU010000204.1:0-3009 GCA_044451165.1 Chlamydiales bacterium
CATAAATTTTTGCTGGAAGCGGCGTCGTATTGGAAATTTCTAGAGTGACGTAGCCTTCCCATTCCGGCTCGAAGGGGGTCACGTTTACGATGATTCCACAACGCGCATAGGTGGATTTTCCGATGCAGAGTGTCAGCACACTGCGTGGGATGCGGAAATACTCTACACTTCGCGCGAGAGCAAAAGAATTGGGCGGGACGATGCAAACATCTGTCTCGAGATTAACAAAAGAATTCTCGTTGAAATTTTTGGGGTCGATGAGAGAGTTATAGACGTTCGTAAACACCTTGAATTCATTGGACACACGCATGTCGTAACCGTAGCTGGAAAGCCCAAAGCTAACAACCTTCTCACCCTCTACATAGCGCACCTGTCCATCAATAAAGGGCTCGATCATCCCCTTCTTTTGTGCCATCTCGCGTATCCATCTATCAGACTGCAAGCTCATCGTCTATTCCTCTCTTATTCTTGCTAAGCGAAATAAGACCAACGAGGCAACGATATGAACGATAAAATTTTTCAATCGTTTTGTCGTTGTATCGTTACCTCGTTAATCTTTTCCCAAATTCACTTCAGTCACTCCCGCTCATCCTATGAGCGGGAGTGACTCTTCGCATGTAGATATAGCCTTCAAAGTCGTTTTCCTGCTACTGTTTTGTTAACGCCCATGGAACACCCCTATCTGCAATCCACTTGGATCAAGCCCGACGAACAGTTTGAACAAACATTGCGTCCGCAAACGCTTGGTGAATTTATTGGCCAAGAACCTTTGCGCAAACGCCTCGACATTTTCGTCGGTGCTGCAAGGCTGCGCAGCGAGCCTCTCGGCCATACCCTCTTTCATGGTCCTCCTGGCTTAGGAAAGACAACCCTCGCTAACATTCTTGCAAAGGCTATGGGAAGCAGTCTTGTCATCTCTTCCGGTCCCGTCTTGGAAAAACCTAGTGATCTTGCAGGCATTCTCACCAATTTGAAAGAGGGCGATATCTTTTTTGTAGACGAGATCCACAGGATGAGCCGACAAGTAGAAGAGTATCTCTACAGCGCCATGGAAGATTTTTCGCTCGACCTTCTCATTGATAGTGGGCCCAATGCACGTAGCGTACAAGTGAAGCTCAACCGCTTTACACTTGTTGGCGCAACAACACGCAGTGGGCTGCTGAGTGGTCCGATGCGCTCTCGCTTTGCCTTTACCTGCAGGCTCGACTATTACGAGCCCGAAGTGTTAAAAGAGATAGTACTGCGCACGGCGCAAATTTTAGGAGTCTCTCTAGAGGATGCAGGTGCGCTTGGGATCGCGTCACGTGCAAGAGGAACTCCGAGAATTGCCAACCACCTCCTCAGATGGGTGCGTGATTTTGCGCAAATGCATCAAGTAGTTAAGATCGACAAGAACACAGTGAACCAAGCTCTTGAAATGCTAGCGATCGATCAGCGAGGGCTGGATGAGATGGACAAAAAACTGCTCAATGTGATGATAGACCATTACGAGGGAGGCCCCGTAGGAATCAAAACACTTGCTGTCGCAGTTGGCGAAGAAGAGTCGACCCTTGAAGAGGTTTATGAGCCTTATCTCATTATGCAAGGTTTTTTAAAACGAACCCCCCGTGGTAGAGAGGCTACACCTCTTGCCTACGAACATTTACAAAGAAAAAAATAAAGAGGATACGATGAACACCTTTTGCAAATCTCTCTGTATTGCCCTTACAGTCTGTGCTGGGCTTACACTACACGCTACCGCAAAATATGAACGGTTTGACGCCGACCCTTCGCAACAGGAGAAGCCAGCAACGATCCGAGTGCTGCTCGAAAAAAATGTGAACCAAGCTCTTGTAGAAGTACGCGGTCGCCATATGGTGTACACTCCATCCACTGGAAGACAGCTCACCTCTGGCACTTCAGGCAAACGCGAATTCATCCGGCACGAAGAGAGCGGATTAAAATGGGGTAATCTCTTTACCAATGTCTATGACATGCGCATCATACCCGGGGACACACAGACTTCGATCCTCGTCAATGGCAACCAGTATCGCGGCTGCATTGAAATTTACGACGTCGACGGAAAGCTCACGATCATCAATGAGACCGATGTGGAGAGCTTCTTGAAATCCACACTTAACACCAAATTTGCTGAAGAGTTTGACGATGAGGTGATGGAAGCCGTCGCCATCGTTGAACGGACAAACATCTACTATTGGATCGACAAAAATCGCCATAACAAATGGCATATCGATGCCCAGCAGAGCAACTATCAAGGCTATGGTGCCACACTGCAAAATCTTCTCGTAGACAAAGCAGTAGACAACTCACGACACGTCATTTTAACTCAAAAAAAGTTTCCCTTTGCGACTAGCTGGACAAAAAATTCTGCTGGTAAAACAGCAGATTTCACCACTCTGTTCCGTAAAAATGTCACCGGTTGTAAGGGCTTAGAAACACCCTATGCTGCACTCGATCGTCAGAAAGCTGCCTGGGCGTTTTCTATGAAAAAATCAGAACTTGCAACGATTCTCGGTCTAAAGGAATTAGCGGGGCTCGATCTCTTCGTGGACAAAACCTCAAGCAAGGTGTACGGCGTACGCGTACGCGATCAAAATACCAGCAAAAACATCGATTTTATCACCCTACAAAGAAAACTCGGTGAGAAGAAGCTCCACAGCAGTGATTTCATTGTGAACGTCAAAGGAAGCTCTATCTTCTTCCAAGGGTATGGCGAGGGCCATGGCGTAGGTCTCTGCCTCTACAGCGCAAGCCGCATGGCAGAAAAGGGAGAAAAAGCCCCTAAAATCCTAAGCGTGTTCTTCCCCAATGCGCAACTCGAACATGCCAAGACATGGATCAAGTAATTTTTTTGGAGTGCGGTGACCTGGTGTTATCTGTCAACACATAGGTAACACTTCTGTCAGGACATAGGTAACACCTTCACTGATGTGTTTTTCGCTTACGTAAGTCGATTCTCTGAAATTTTGTTTTATAGAAATAAACATCGTAAAGCCCGTCTGCTAGCTC
>JBIOJU010000205.1:0-2991 GCA_044451165.1 Chlamydiales bacterium
GCATATGGCTGGCGATAGTTTGAGAAATAGCCTTCAAACCTTTCTCCATGCAATCGGCTATCCTTTCGATGTAGGACCTGTTCTTGATTTATTAAAACAACTTGATCCCTATCTCGGAAATATCTGTCTCAGTTTTGATGTCGGTCGCTCTATTCAAGATAGAATTGGTATTGAATGCTACATCAATACACCCAAGTTGTTCTTTCACGAAAAAGAGATCTGGAACAAGCTATTATCTTCCCTTGCACCATCCAAGATTTTTGCGCGCGAGAAAAAAGACCTTCTTCTCAACTGGATAGGAATTCAGCGGATCACAGAAGAAAATTCTCATTATTTTCTGATTCGAAATCTCAATCACATCAAGATCATTTTAGATAAAACAGGAATTTCCTCCGTTAAATCTTACCTTGGAGTTTGGCCGTCTGCGAAAACATCCTAGGAATTTTCTTTCTTGCTTGAAACATGAAATAATGCATATTACAGTAAACCGATAGGGAAACCGATAGGAGAAAAAAATATGGTCAACCAAAAACAATTCAATGAAGCACGAACTAAAATTATAGAAAAAGTATGGAAAGATCCCGAGTTTAAAAAACGCTTCATGCAAAATCCGAAAGCAGCGTTAAAAGAGATGGGAATTCAAGTTCCTGACAATATTCAACTGAATGTCGTCGAAGAGAAAAAAAATTCTTATACTTTTGTAATTCCTTTCCCGAATGGAGCAGTAAGAGAGGAGCTATCAGAGCAAGACCTTATGAAGGTTGCCGCTGGTGCCAGCTCGTGGCCTTGCTAGATGAATCTCGTTGAGACAGCCAAATTACACCTTCCTTTTCTCTATCCCGGATTGGTTGGGAAAAATGGCGCTGACCAGATTCTTAGGCTCGCCTCTTTATTCCCCGAAGAACTCTCTTGTGACTCTCTGATCTTCGAGCATTCTCTGAATCACAGCAATATCTATGCAGATACTGCTGTGATGTTGGATATGCAAAAGCGCACATTGTATCAACTTTACAAGAGTTTGAATTCTATCTCCAATTCTCTAAGCAAAAAGCAGCATTGGATCAACTTTCTGCGGTTTTTGGACCATTGTCAACATGAAGATGCCTTGGCTAAAAGCTTGCTCTTCTTTTGGCTTATTTTTGATCAGAATGTTTCAAAAGATTGGCCCATCGACCCCTGTGTCTATTTTCGCTTTAACTCACATGATCATTTCCATCAGATCGAACCTGTGCGACGTTTTTTCACGGAAGAGCCTCTCCACCCCGACGTATTAAATAGCTTGGAGCGCTGCTATAAGATCGCGTCTGAATTCGATCTGTGTATAAAAGGCATCGGCCTAATGTGTACCCGCTCTCTCGGCAGTGTGCGTATACATATGGCTGGGGATAGTTTGAGAAGTTGCCTGCAACTCTATCTACTGGCGATAGGCTATCCTTTCGATGTAGGACCTGTTCTTGATTTATTAAAACAACTTGATCCCTATCTCGGAAATATCTGTCTTAGTTTTGATGTCGGTCGCTCTATTCAAGATAGAATTGGCATTGAATGCTACATCAATACGCCCGAGTTGTTCTTTCACGAAAAAGAGATCTGGAACAAGCTGCTATCCTCTCTTTCACCATCCAAGATTTTTTCACCTGAGAAAAAAGACCTTCTTCTCAACTGGATAGGGATTCAGAGGATTACAGAAAAAAATTCTCATTATTTCTTGGTTCGAAATCTCAATCACATCAAGATCATTTTCGATAAAACAGGAATTTCCTCGATTAAATCTTACCTTGCTGTTTGGCCTGGTAGTGTTCTCTGCTCTGTTCGCTGACTTATAACAATCCCAGCGAATAATTTCATACTTCAGCTGCGTGAAAGCTGCTTGCGATCGCTTTGACACGCTCAAATATGAAATTATTCGCTGGGATTGGTATTAATTCGGTCACGGGCTCGTTCACGAAATTTTTGCACGTAGAAACGGAAGAAAAATCGTAAGTGTTTAATAATAAACAAGTTATAGCTTTTAAAAATAGTTTTGTTTGAATTTGATCATAAAATGATTTATAATATTTCATAAATTATGAGGTTTTATGTTCATGATAAATTTTCTTGCAGGTCAATGTAGAAGTTTTAATCAAAAGCCCCAAACTAAACCGGTCCAACAAAGCGCATTAGAAAAACGGGTAGACCGCGACGCATTGAAACATATCACAATAAATTTGCTGACAAACAAGGATCGGTGCTGTTTGCTGGGATGCTCTCGCTCTCTGAAGCAGCTTGTTGAAGGGATGGCTTACCATCAGAATTTTCAAAAGATAGCCTCTCTGGTGACTGGTAGATGTAGAGAAATCGCAATCCAAAATCCACCCTCTAAGGAGTCCAGATTTTTAGTAAAAGACCCCTTGCGCTTTAACGCTTTTGATTATGACACGAGCTCCCAATGCGTGATGACGGGCGATCATGGAGATTATCGAGAGGTGACAGTCAAGCTCTGGAATCGGTCAGGCGAAATGATTCGTCAATTCTCGAAACCCAATGATTTCTACAAGTCGATTATCTCGATGCGCCTTGACACACGAAATAATCGCGCCATGGGAGCCTCGGGAAGCTCGGATGGAACGGTTAGAGTTTGGAATGTGGAAACAGGGCAGGAGTTATTTCGAAGCCGACCTTTAGATGTAGATCTGCAAGAAGTCGCTGCGAACTTGGGAGGCAATGCTGTTTTGTGTGCTGGATATGGCGGTCAGGTTCAGTTCATAGACATGCAACATCCTCAAGATCCCAAACTCTCGCCCGTTTTGCCTAAGCACCATCGCGGGAGAATTAACTGGATGTGTGATCCATCTGAGATCAATCGCTTTTTTTTGCGGTGGCCAAGTTTTGAAAATTTGGGATCGCGCTGGGCTCACCTGCCTTTCTGACCATGACGAGGTCTCTGAGAGATCAACAACAAAGTCTTATGATCCAATAGGAAAGCAGCTTTTTGTGGGCATCAATACACGC
>JBIOJU010000206.1:0-2974 GCA_044451165.1 Chlamydiales bacterium
AAAGACTCTGGACTCGCCTGATGGGCAGAGGGTTTTTGCATACTGTGGCGTCGTGGTTTCTCGCACAAAAAATTCGCGTCATTTACAACGCCGACTTGAGCCAGATGAGAGAATTCCCCTTCGAAATGTGGTTTTTGAATAAGTACACTCTCCCCTACATACCTTCGCCTTTGTCATCGTTCTTTCGCATTGGACATAGTGATAATCGAAGCTTCCCAGCAGTGCTCTTGATCATTTTGTGCGCGATCCCCTTTGCCATCCTCAACCTTCCCATCTTTCTAGCGAATCTCTTCATCGCAACGCTTGTCCGTCCGCTCGTTACAGCGATCCGCGACGAGCTCGGCTACAGCCGCATGATCCATCTAGATACGTGAGCCGAAAGCTCTTTGGAGTGCTGCGACCTGGCGCAGCTTTCATGGACTGTGGCTTGACGCAGCCTCTTTCCGAACTTCGACCAGCAAAGTTCTTTAATAACACAAGCTTTCCTCCACAATACGTACGCCGCGCCAGGTCGCGGCGAAGAAAGGCGGCGTCGAGACCGCCGCACTCCAAAAAAAAGAAAGTAAAAATTTTAGCACGCAGTTTTTTAATCTTTTTGCTGCTACAATTGCCCCCAACTTTACCAAGTTTTATCTATGACACAAAGAGTTGGGAGCTCGCCCCACGGCGAAAATTTTGTCCGGTATTCCGAAGGACCGCAGCACGATAGTGCTATTTCTTATTCGGGAGCAGCGCGTGATGTAGTGGGCTTGATCCTTGGTTTTGCTCAAGAAAGACGTTTGTCGCGCGTTTCGCGCGTCTGGCAGCAAGAAAATCTTCCCATCCTCCGAAGAATCATTCAGCAGATCAGATTTGAAGACGCAGCAATGCAAGCAAAAATGGAACGGGTGCGTGAGGAGCTTGCTGCATCTGGCGCAACTATGTTTGGCGCAGTGACTGCCGCTCATACAGCGCTAAGGCAGGGTGTAAATAGCGTCTTAAATACGCATGGAGTGAACTCTATGCTGCTTAATGGCCATTTTCCACGTATATGTCAAATTGACATGGTGCCGGGATGGTACCACTGGCGGAGGCAAACTCCAGGAGAAGAGGAGATGTGGGATCTACAAACCCTCATCTTTTGCCGAGAATGGAACGTAGGATTGCAGCAGCTGCTTGCACAGTTACCAGAAGATCTCGACGGCTCACCAGAATATGAGGCGCTTCTTGAACAGGCCCACCGTTTTACCGTCCAGGGCGATCTTGCACTCCGTCTGCACAAAACCACTCATGATAGGCGTTTAAATCCTCAAGCAAGAATAGAAGACGTTGCAGCCGCGCTGAGCGCTCTGCACGCACGCCAAAGAGAGCATGCTCGCGCACTTGGTCAAAATGATGAAAGAGCTTTCCATTCAGCCCCTCTTTCTGATTCCCACTCCTATTTTCTTGAAGTTGAATCGGAATTCCGAAGACGTCGTCTTGCCGATCCTGCGCAGACACTTGCGCTGCAAAGACTCTGGCATGGATCCGCACAAGATTTTGAACAAAACCCGCCAATGGATGCAGATGAGATTCGGCGCCGATTGATGAATCCTCTACAAGCTAATCCGGATTTCACATCTACCTTTCATGAAAACCTCTCGGTCATTCCTCCTGAGATCGGAAGATGCACAGCGCTCGAAAGAATCTCATGGTCGGGGCCCCTTCTTGGCCTACCCGAAGAGATGGAAGAACTCGCTCGCCTCACGCACATCTTTTTGAGAAACACCAATTTTTCGGAACTTCCGTCGGTCCTGGAACGCATTCCTCATCTCGAATGCGTGTCTATCGAAAATAATCAGCAGCCGATCCGAAAAATCTCAGGCAGACTCTGGACCAATCTGATGGGATGGGGATTTGCACAGACCACAACGGCGTGGCTATTTGGACAAAAAATTCGGGTGATTTGGAACCTCGACCTGAGCCAGGTGAGAGAACTCCCCTTCGAAATGCAGTTTTTGAACAACTACACGCTGCCCTACATACCCTCACCTGTAACCCCACTCCCCGTTGGGTTTTTGAGGACTACTCAGAATACCTTATGGCTCATGGTTATGGTAATGTGGTCCTTCCTCAACCTGCCCATCTTCTTAGTGAACCTGTTCATGGCTACAGCAGTCCGTCCGCTCGTGACAGCTATCCGCGACGAGCTCGGTTACAGCCGCATGGTCCGCCTAGATAACGCTGGACGATGAGTGATGAGTGCTGAATGCAGGTGACAGAGCATTAAAAGCAATTTTTTAAACGCATAGATAAAAACCACCGAGAAACACCGAGGCGGGAATACCCCGCACCCCAAAAAATCAGTTTTTCGCGCGCGATAGCGCGCCTCGGTGAACTCGGTGTTCTCGGTGGTTAATGGTCACCTGGTGCTGAACGGAAGAGCGAAGAGAAGATCGGAAAGCGTAAACGCTAACGGTCACGAGCGGAAAGGAACTTGTCTTTCTTTAGTTCATCGCTCAGCATTCATCGTTCATCGCTTCTTAGAGGTGGCTTAGCGAGGCCGATGTTGCGATGGTAGGCGCCTTTGACGTTGCGGGCTTGCATCCCGCGGGCGTGCTTTAAAATGGCAACACCTTTTTCGACATGGTCTGGCATGTGCTGCTCGTAGACAAATTCAGAACTCTTTTTTGTTTTAATACCGCTATTTTCTAAAGGTAGATCGGAGACGAGAAGCAGCGCACCTAGCGTGAATTTTCGCTTGTAGCTTGCAACAAAGAGAGTCGCGCACTCCATTTCGATCCCTTGGGCGCGTGACATTTTCAGACGGGTTTTAAACTCTTCGTTAAACTCCCAAAAACGCATGTTGGTGGTGTAGGTAATGCCAATGTGGTAGGTGGTTTTTTGCTCTTCAAGCACATCTGTCACCGCTTTCTGCATGAGAAAATTTGCAAGAGCTGGCACTTCGGGAGGAAAGTAGAAGTCGGAGGTCCCCTCATCGCGGATACTTGCAACC
>JBIOJU010000207.1:0-2964 GCA_044451165.1 Chlamydiales bacterium
CTCTTTACGCGTTCCGCTCTTGATGAGGTCGATAGCAGGCCAGACGCGCCGATCTGCGAGCCGTCTATCGAGAACGAGCTCCATGTTACCTGTACCTTTAAACTCTTCAAAAATCACCTCATCCATACGCGAACCTGTATCGATTAGCGCAGTTGCGATGATTGTGAGAGAGCCTCCCTCTTCGATATTACGCGCTGCACCAAAGAAGCGCTTAGGCCGGTGGAGAGCATTGGCATCGATACCACCGGTTAAGATTTTCCCAGAATGGGGCTGCACTGTGTTGTACGCTCTTGCAAGGCGTGTCAGGGAGTCGAGCAGAATGATGACATCATGCCCATATTCTACCAGTCTACGTGCCTTCTCAATTGCCATCTCGGCAATCTGCACGTGACGCTCTGGGGGCTCGTCAAACGTAGAGGCGACGACTTCGCCTTTTACGACGCGCATCATGTCCGTGACTTCTTCGGGACGTTCATCGATCAGAAGAACGATAAGCACACTGTCAGGGTTGTTCTGGGCGATGGCTCCTGCGATATTTTGCAAAATCATTGTTTTTCCTGTGCGAGGAGGGGCCACAATGAGTCCGCGTTGTCCTTTACCGATTGGTGCGGTGAGGTCGAGAACACGCGTTGTGAGATTTTCTTTAGTCGTCTCCATGACGAGGCGCTTGTTGGGATAGAGAGGAGTTAAGTTTTCAAAGAGGACGCGCTCTTTTGCTCTTTCAGGGGGCTTGTTATTGATCTTATCGACTTTGAGAAGCGCAAAGAACTTCTCCTTTTCTTTTGGCGAGCGGATGGTGCCGAATACCGTATCACCTTTTTTCAGATCGAAACGACGGATCTGCGCAGGAGAGACGTAGATATCTTCCGCAGAAGGGAGATAGTTGTAGTTGGGAGAGCGCAAGAAACCAAACCCATCGGGAAGAACCTCAAGCACACCCTCACCAACGAGCACTTCATTTGGTCTTTCGGAAAGGGCTTTAACCACTTCGAACACAATCTGCGATCGCGTCAGCGCACCCAAGTTTTTAAGTCCTATATTGCGCGCATACTGCGAGAGCTGTTCGATGTTCATCCGCTGGAGATCTGCAATACGCGTGATCGTCTCTGGCTGTGCGGCTCCTTCTGGCGCAGGTGGAAGTCTATCGTTTTCCGGTTCCTGTATGTTTTGTGAAATGTCTTTGTCGTCTTGGTACATACGCTCCTATTTGACTGATGTTAATTGTGTCTTGTAAAGGTGGGTCACTTGTTTTTTGAGCTCTTCGAGAGAGCCGTTGTTTTGAATGACGAAATCGGCCTTGATGGCTTTACGAGTGGGGTCTATTTGTCTGGTCATGCGACTTTCAAAATCTGTTTTCCCGGTTGAATCACTATAGCGCGCTTTCGCAAGCTTCTCATCTGTGAGTACTGCGATGACAAGATCGAATAAGTGGTGGCTTTCGCTTTCGAAGAGGAGAGGAATTTCTGCAACAAAGAGGGTGTACTTTCGTTCTTTTGAAATCTTCTGATACTGTTTTTCAATTTCATCAAATACTTTGGGGTGGAGGAGTTGTTCAAGGCGATTTAAGAGCTCGGGCTGTGAAAAGACCTTTTTTGCAATTTTATCTCGATCGATTTTTGGACCACTTAGGATCTCTGACCCTAATAAATGAATGACCTCTTGACCGACAGCAGTTTCAGGGGTAAGTAATCTTCGAACAATCTCATCAGCACTTACGACATACGCGCCGCAGGCTTGAAGAATGTGGCAAACGGAAGTTTTGCCTGATGAAAGACCACCTGTAATAGCAATCTTTTTCAAGACTAACACTCCCCCCAATTTCGTCCAATAGAAATGTCTACGACTAGAGGCACCTTGAGTTTGAAGACCCCTTCCATGAGAACTTTGACGGTTCCTGAAAGTGCATGTATATGTGTATCAGGAACTTCGAAAAGCAGGGCGTCGTGGATCTGTAGAAGCATCATCCCCACTTCCTTCTCTTTTTCTAAAAAAGCGTCGATCTGGATCATGGCAATTTTGATGAGATCAGCCTGAGAACCCTGCAGGGGGGTATTCACCGCGAGTCTTTCTGCTGCAGCGCGGATCATGGGATTTTTATTGTTGATCTCGGGAATCGGTCTTTGCCTACCCGTCATCGTCACCGCCCGCCCCGTTTTGCGGACGCTCTCTTTGCAAAACTCAAGATACTCTTTTACTTTTGGGTAGCGCGCAAAGTAGGTTTCGATGAACTTTTTTGCTTCCTCATAAGGAATGTCCAGTGTTTCAGAGAGTCCAAATGCCTGTTGGCCATAGATGATGCCAAAGTTCACAGCTTTTGCCCTGTAACGCATTTCGGACGAGACTTGTTGTAGAGGAACACCGAAGACGAGAGAGGCTGTGTAGGTGTGGATGTCCTCTCCCTCCACAAAGGCTTTCACGAGGGCAGGGTCCTCACTAAAATGTGCGAGCAGCCTAAGCTCGATCTGTGAATAGTCGGCAGAGAGGAAGCTCCAGTGCGGATGTTGCGGTCGAAATGCTTCGCGGATCTTACGCCCCTCCTCTGTGCGAATGGGAATATTTTGAAGGTTGGGATCTTGGGAGGCGAGGCGCCCAGTTGCTGCGGTAGATTGACTGAAGGTGCAATGGATCCGCCCTGTGTCGGGATTAATCTGTTCTGGAAGCGCATCCACATATGTTGAGCGGAGTTTCTCAAAGAGTCGAAACTCTAAAATCATCTTCACAAAAGGAAACTCCTCTTGCAGAGACTCTAAAACATCTGCGTTAGTAGAAAAGCCTGTCGCAGTTTTTTTTGGAGGTTTGATTCCCATTTTTTGGAATTTTGCTGGCTCTTTTATTGCAGTTATCAAGTTGTCTTCTAGAGTTCTTTTTGCATCATCCAGTCCTCCGACTTCTTTCCACCATACCTTTGGACTTTCTACATAAAATTCACGCATCGCAGTTGGAACGATTTCGTGCATTGCATCA
>JBIOJU010000208.1:0-2960 GCA_044451165.1 Chlamydiales bacterium
CACTTGATCTTTCCAGACTACTTCTGTCAGATTGATGACGATGTTGTAGGTGACAACAATCACCGCGATGCAAATGAGATACTTGGATTTAGCAAGATAGGCAAAGTTTTTGCGAAGGCCCATCTTGATCCGTTCTGGAGGGTTTGTGTGAAAAGAGGAGGAGTTGTAGCCATACCCGTTTCGATGGAGCCAGCGGAAGAGAAAGACACAAGCAAATGCAACTAGGATGACAAGGCCGTTCAAGAAGAAGACCGACTGTCCCCATCCATCAGTTCCAAAGGGGAGTCGGGGGTTGTAGGCATGTTGGGAGAGCATTGTAGCCACCTGGCCAGCGGCGATCCCTGAGAAGTTGATTCCTATGCCAAGCAGTCCGTAAAAGCGTCTCGCATCGCTGACGGTCGTTGTCTCATTGACAAAACCCCAACAGAGCACTGTCATGATGATGGTGCTCCACATCTCGGACATGACATAAAACGCTGTGAATGTCCAGTTGCGGAAGATAGCAATAAATCCTTGGAACCCAGCTGGAAGATGAGCTTGGAGCTTATCGCAGAACTCATGAGGGTGTAAAAAATCCCTGTAGGGATAAAGAAAGAAGGTAAAGATGAAGAAGAAGGCGATAAAGATACTCATCATCGCATAAAAAATCTTTTCGCGGCTCAACCGGTTGGACACTCGGGTAAAAAGGAAGGTGAAGAGAAAAGCCATAGGTAGAATGGCCCAAACTTTGAGGAACGGGAGCGCTTCTGCACCGGATGCAGGAGCCGTTACGACCAGCGCATCTTTTGTTGCTCTTAAAACGCTGTAATTAAATCCAACGAAAAAAAAGATCAGAAAGAGGGGAAGAAACATGCGCATCTCGCTTCTATAGATGGGCCATAGAAACGCGCGAATTTTGCTGAATTTCTCAGACATCTCACACTCTTCAAGTTTACACGAAAGCATAGCACATTCATCCGATATGGCTACACTCTTTTTTCGCTATTAAAAATTATTTAGAGCTTCGAGGCCAGGAAGTCTTCCGTGTTCGATAAATTCTAATGTGGCGCCGCCCCCCGTAGAAAGATGAGTAAAATTTTTACTTATCCCAAGATGATTGATTGCTGAGACAGAATCTCCTCCACCGATGATGCGGGTCGATGCGAGCGTGGCGAGCGTTTGGGCAAGTTGTTCTGTCCCCTTAGCGAAGGCGGGGATTTCAAAAATACCGACAGGCCCATTCCAAAAAATTGTTTTAGCTTTTTTGAGCTCCTTAGCCCAGATCTGTCTTGTTTCAGGGCCAATGTCGACCCCTTGCCATCCGGAGGGGATTCCCTCCAGTGCTGAGATAATCTGAGTTTGGGCCTTTTGATCGACCTTATTAGCAATCACCAGGTCTTTGGGCAGGAAGAGGGGCTTGTCTCTTAATTTCGACTCTTTAAGGAGATCTTTTGCCTTTGAGACCTGATTTTCTTCACATATTGACTCCCCAATGGATACTCCTTCTGCTTTGAAAAAGGTGTAGGCCATTCCTCCACCGATGAAAAGAGCATCTACTTTTGAAAAAAGGGATTTGAGAACACCAATTTTTGAAGAGATTTTCGCTCCTCCGATGATGGCATAAAAAGGGCGCTCGGGATTTGTTAAAAGTGGTTGCAGATAGGAGAGCTCTTTTTCCATGAGCAGGCCAATTGCGGCTTTTCCGGGAAATAATTTAGCAACAGAATACGTTGAAGTGTGCGCGCGGTGAGAAGTGCCAAAGGCGTCATTCACATAAAAGTCTCCCAGCTTGGCAAGCTGCTGGGCAAACGTCGGATCTAGATCAGGCTCTTCTTCTGCGCGATAAAAACGTAAATTTTCTAGAAGAAGGACCTCGCCAGGTTTTAAAGCATTTACTGCACGCTCAACTTCGCCACCGACGCAATCTTTTACGAAACGAACCGGTTTTTTTAGGAGATTTGCAAGATATGCTGCGCATGGCTCAAGTGAAAACTTCTCGATCTTCTTACCATCAGGTCTTCCGAGATGGCTCATCAGAACGAGCGATGCTCCAGCATTCAGAATGTATTCGATGGAAGGAAGAGCTTCACGAATGCGAGTATCATCTTCAATTTTGCCCGCATTACTCAAAGGCACATTGAAATCGACGCGCATGAGTACGCGTTTACCTTTCAGCGGAAAATCTTTCAGTTTAAGCATAGTGTCTTTGCGAGGAGTTCATGCGCATTGTAGCTCGAACGGACGAAGGGCCCGGCGTAGACATATTTCACGCCGAGGCTATGACCATATTCGGCATATTTTGCAAACTGTTCGGGTGGAATGAACGCCTTGACGGAGAGCTGTTTGCGGCTGGGTTGCAGGTAGTGGCCAATGGTGATGATGTCGCAGCCCGCGCGTTGGAGATCTGAGAGAGTCTCTTTGACCTCCTCTTCCTGTTCGCCAAGGCCAATCATAATGCCCGATTTGATAAAGCGGGCTTGACGGCTCTCTTTGGCATGAGCAAGGATCTGGAGTGTGCGATCGTAGGTTGCGCGGTGGCGAACCTTTGGGGTGAGGGAGCGCACAGTTTCGATGTTGTGATTGAAAATTTCCGGCTTCTCATGGAGAACGAGATCAAGTGCCGCAAGATTGCCATTAAAATCCGAAGTTAAAAGTTCGACTGTGACGTCGGGATTCTGTTTTTTGACTTCGCGGATAATTTCCACGAGGGGAGCGGCCCCTCCATCTGGAAGGTCATCACGCGCCACCATCGTGATCACGACATGTTTTAAGCCCAGCTCTTTCACAGAAAGAGCAATGCGAAGAGGTTCATCTTTTTCGGGTGCTTTGGGCTGTTTTGAAAAGTCGATATCGCAAAAGCCACAGCTGCGCGAACACTCTTTGCCGAGAGCAAGAAAAGTTGCCGTGCGCTGCGTGTAACACTCCATGCGATTTGGGCATTTTGCCTCTTCGCAGACCGTGTTTAGCCTATACTTTGAAAG
>JBIOJU010000209.1:0-2950 GCA_044451165.1 Chlamydiales bacterium
ACACATTTGGCTGGACCAGACAAACCGCCTGGCTGGTCATACAATCCTTCCTCATGGATTAGGCGTTGGCTCGGCATTGCTCTAGCCGTGCTTGGCTTCTTCCTCTCGCGATATTTAGCAGCTCATCAGCTAGGTTATATACCTCATCTATGGGATCCATTTTTTGGCGACGGCTCTGATAGAGTGACATGCTCTGCATTGTCGAAATCTTTTCCTATATCTGATGCTGGGTTTGGAGCAGTTGCTTATGTGCTAGAAGTGCTGATAGGTTTTATGGGAAGTCGTGCACGCTGGCGTACTGCTCCTTTCATTGTAGTTTCGTTTGTTCTACTTGTTCTACCTTTAGGTGCAACAAGCATATTATTAGTGATTATGCAGCCGGTTGTCGTGGGCGCCTGGTGCGGATTTTGTTTAATCAATGCTGCTGCATTACTAATTTCTGTACCTTTAGCAGTGCATGAGTCGATAGCGGTAGGACAATTTTTGAGGCTGGCCTATAAACAAAAGAAAAAATTTTGGTCATTTTTTTGGTTGGGCGGGAGTGCACTTGGTTATGAAGGTAAAGATCCAGATCGTACACGCTGGTCTATTAGACAACGCTGGGCAGCAAGCTATCAGGGAATTTCGTTGCCTTGGTTTATAGTTTTACAGGCTATTGTTGGAGTCTGGCTCATGGCGCGACCAAATATCCTGCCCTATAATATCGCGAGCGCTGATTGCGATCATTGGATGGGAGCAATTGTCGTTACTGTGGCTGCAGTTGCTACAGCTGAAGTCACGCGCACAGCACGCTTTGTTAATATCATTGCTGGGGTGATAGTGCTTATACTGGCTCTTCTCTTTTCATCGGGATCCACGGCAGTATTGATGAGCGGTATCGCCAGCGCCGTTTTATTGATTCTTGTCTCGATACCAAAAGGAGTCATTGTAGAACGATATGCTTCCTGGGATAGATTTATAAAATAGGCCCAGATTATCGATGCAATTGAACCCTCGCCTAAAGGCGAGGGGTTCAACCTTATTCTCTTAGTAGCTTTGGGATTTGCCGCAGCCGCAGGAGCCCTTCGCGTTGGGATTGGTGACTTTGAAGCCTGAGCCGTTGAGGCCATCTACATAGTCGATCTCTGAGCCCATCAGGCGGCTCACCATCTTTTTGTTCACATGGATGTCGACACCATGAGAAGAAAAAACCTCGTCATCAGGTTTAGCGCTTTCTGAGTAGTCGAGAACATATTCAAATCCGCTGCATCCAGCCGCTTTATCGCCAAAACGTAGACCCCAAGTTGACTTCTCTTCATCGGCGAGGATGGTGCGATATTTTTCAGCCGCGCGTTTTGTAAGGCGAATTGTGGATAGATCGACCGGTTCTGATAAGACCCCGTTGAGTTTATCGACGAGACCGTCGATCTCCTCTTCCGCAAAGCCGTGCCCTAGCATGCCAGCTTCAAGTGTTTCCCATGTGGAAGCTTGGCACCCGACACAGTGGAGGCCCGCATTGGTGATCTCTTGTGCAAGTTTTTGACTCTTGTCGGGAAAGCCGCCGAGGATCTCCTCGATTGTCATGTCGCGTCGAATTTGCTCTTTTTTTACTGTCATAGACTCTCCTAGAATTTAATTTTTACACAGCCGCTTTTGATCTTACACTGACAGGCAAGTCTTTCAAACTCGGTCTCACCCAAAAAGTCGAGCTCCTCCTGTGTCCGTGGGGTAAGGTTTTCCATCCCTTCTTCCACCTCCACGATACAAGTGCCGCAAATCCCCTCTGTACAAGCAAATGGGACGCCAGCTTCTTCACAAATTTGCTGAATGGGAGAGCCATCTTCGATTTCTTTTTCTTCGCCAGTTGGACCAAAAATCAGTTTTGCCATAGATGGTAAAACTTATCAGAGGGAAGGATAAAAAAAAAGCCAAGTCATTTTGTGACTTGGCTTATATACAAAAAAAGCAAGTTTTGTTTTATACCATTCGTAAAAAATAAAGTCATATTTGACTTCGTCGGCTTAGCAACAAATTTTTGCGTCTTCACTCGCGCCTTGCCATTCGGCAATGGTCGCTCGCTCCAGATGCAAAAATTTGCGCTGCCTTCTTGTCAAATTTATGACTTTATTTTTTACGAATGGTATTAGAAGAGTTCGCCGCCTAATTTTCTTTGAGAAGGATTTTCTGCAATCAGCTCTTCAACAGTCATTTTGAGCGTTGCAATCCCTTCAGGAAAACCGCATTCGACAAGAATCTGATCGAGATAGGTGAGCTCCGATTCCAAAAGGTCTATTTTGCTTTCCAAATGAGCAATTTTTGAAAGAAGAATGGCTTTATTATGATTTTCCATAAATATCTCCAATTATTAAAACTATAAAATTAATTATATATTTAAATTAATATTTACACAAACTTTAATTAATTATTTTATAAGCCGTTGACAGTGAATAAATAAAGCAACCAGGCGCAAGGCCTGGTTAATTTGGGAAGGCTGGTTATAGATCATCGAGTTGATCGCCGTTAGGATCGCCCTGGGGCAAAGTGGGGAGAACCTGCCCGCGTTTGCCCTCTTCACGTTCTCCTCTAGGGCTGGAAGGCCCCGGAGCGCCTGATTGTTCATCGGGGTCAACGATGCTGCCTACACGGGTAGGAAGAGCATCGCTATCGTTGAGACCCTGTGGCTCTCCCAGGCCCTGCCCATCGTCTTCTACAACCAAACCTCCGATTTGAGGTGTTTCTTTTTTTCCTAAGAGCCGTTCTACATCGGGAATCTCCCGAATGCATTTCATGAAGAATCTATGGCACCATCCTGCAAAGCTGATCAGGTGTTCCGCTTCGATCTTCTTGTTTGTGAGGATATCGAGGAGGAATAACCGAGTGATGAAAGCCAGTATAACCATTGCGAGAGCCACACCAGCATCGAGTGAGCCCAAACAGACGACGGCGAGAGCTTCCAAAGACCACCACGCGA
>JBIOJU010000210.1:0-2921 GCA_044451165.1 Chlamydiales bacterium
CGCCCAAAAACGCTTTTGCAGCCAAGAGAAGGTTGAAAACGTGCTCACTCTCTCGATGATGCGCGGTCATGATTTTGCCAAAAATTACGGCATCTTAATCATGGATGGGCCTTTGGCTGGCGTCTGCGCTCGTGCGGTTCTCGTTTTAGATGAGCATGATCGAGTGATCTACCGTGAACAGGTCCCAGAAATCACCCAAGAGCCCAACTACACCATCGCCCTCCAAGCCCTCCTCAAAAAGTGATGAGCGCTAAGTGATGAGTGCTGAACGGAAGAGTGAAGAAAAAGGCGGACGGTAATGCAATCTGTAACGTTCTTGATTTACAGCACCATCTTTCTCTCTTTCGTTCATCACCCATCATTCATAGTTCATCACTTCTTTTTTTAGGCTAGTCGGGGTTCTGTCTTAAGGAGACGTAAGACAGTTAGACTCCAAAGTAGGCATAGGACAATCACTCCCCAAGTTAGCGATGTGACGGCAAGGCTTGCGCCAAGCGCCGCTTCAAATAGCAGAATGATGATAGAGGCAAATGCCTTGGCGGATCTGTATGCAAACACATCAATAAAGGCCTTGGCTCTGAATTTTTCATCAGGCTTTAGCGGAATGTAGAGGATCTCTTTGATGATCCCAAAAATCGAAAAATCACACGATTTAATGGTGATGTAGGAAAAAGAGATCACCCCAAAAACCGGGGCGAATAAAAAGGTGAGCGCGTTCATGCCAAGAAGAAATGGGATTGTAAAATGCGTCCGCTTCAGTCCCAAAAACTGCAGCAGAATGAAGGAGCCCACAAACTGCAAAAGCGTTGTGCATAAATTAATGAGGCCAAGAATTTTCCCTGTGTACTCTGTCCGAAGATCTTTTGTGCTGATTGTAACTTCAAGAAGTTTATTAAACTGGTAATCGATTACTGTCGAAGAGGTCTGCATAAAAATCACGATGAGAAGAATAAAGAAAAGAATCGGAGTCGTACGTATCCCTTTTAGCACTACGAGCGCCTCTTTTCCTTCTGTAAAAAGTCCACGCTCTTTTTGCATTGAGCTGTGCCGAAGAAGAGAAATGTAGCCGAGAGCAAGAAGGGCATATAGAGGAAGAGAAAGAAAAAGAAGGTTTTCAGAACCAAATTTCACAGCGAAGAATCCCGGAATAGCACTTCCGCACATGCCGCCCAGCCCCCCTATGCCGAAGAGAAATCCATAAATATATTTTGCTCGTTTTGTATCAATTGTCGCATGGATGACCGACCAGAGTTGCTGAAACATAAGAAGGATGTAAATCTCCTTCCAAACATAAAAAACAAAGGGAAGAAAATGAAATGTTTTGAGAAAAAGTGCGGAAAAAATATTTCCGCAGATCACACAAGTGATGATGACGAGAAACATTTTTAGACAACCCATCCGCGGAAGAAATCGGTTGTACAGAAAAACGACGAGAAAGTTGAGAGGGACCATCACGAGCCAAGCGTAAGGCAAAAAACTCGAGGAATAACTTGTGATGAATAGCGCATTGGCAACAGGGCGTACAACGGCATACTCGGCGCAGATTAAAAATCCGCACGCCATTGCGCTAAAAACAAAGAAGAGCTCCTTTTTCGAAAACCCTCTAATTTCTTCTTTAATGCGCTTAAACATACCCCGCATTATATCGAATCCGAGGTTGTTATGCGATCCTCAAAAAATCACAGGACATAAATGTAATTTATTTTTTACATGTAAAGCGAACCCGTAGACACTCTGTTAATGAGCCCAGCAAGAGCAGGGAGAATGAAGAAAAAATAACAGGATTTTCTTTGAAAAATTTTATCGTTCATATCGTTGTATCGTTACCTCGTTGGTCTTGTTGCTCAGTAAAAAAACCTTGCTCAGTTCCCGAATCACCACGCTGTCGCGGCGCGCTTTGGACATTGTGAACCTGTGGAGGAGATCAACGAGGTAACGATATAAACGATGGAAGAAGACAAAAAATTAATACGCTCAATCTAACTAATCAGAA
This sequence comes from Chlamydiales bacterium, assembly GCA_044451165.1. Taxonomy (GTDB): domain Bacteria; phylum Chlamydiota; class Chlamydiia; order Chlamydiales; family Rhabdochlamydiaceae. Next base: position 1,994 of record JBIOJU010000210.1, read on the forward strand.
ATGGCGGAGATTGGGCCGAGGCATGCTTTCGTGCATGTAGGTGGAAGAGACTTCCACAAACTCTGCTTTGCGCTGCAGTTCTTTGATGTTGCGGGCTCCCCCATACGTAAGTCCACTGCGCAATCCGCCCATGAGATCTCGAATCAGCTGCACTGCAGAGCCGCTCACTGGCGCCCAAAAGTCGATCCCCTCAGCAACAGTCTTGTCTTTTAGTCCGCCATAGTAATCATTTTGAAAATCTTCACTTGCCTGCCCTCGAAATTTTGCCTCTTCACCTGTCGGGCTTTTATCTGATTTTCGCTTGGGAGCTGCACTCTCTTTGGTCAGCGCAAAGAGTTTTCCAATCATGACACTACTTGCACCGGCGGCAAGAGCAAGAACAACATCGCGACTTGTGCGAATGCCCCCGTCCGCAATGAGAGGCACGCGCAACTTTTCTGCGATTTGCGCGCAATCGTAAATTGCACTGAATTGAGGCACGCCAAAACCTGTCACCATGCGTGTTGTGCAAGCAGCGCCCGGGCCTACTCCCACTTTTACTGCATCTGCGCCAGCGTTCACGAGATCGTGATACGCCATTGCTGTGCACACATTACCAGCAATAATTTCTTTATCAGGATGCGTGCGTTTTAACTCTTGTATGAAGTGGAACATCCTGTCGGAGTGCCCATGGGCAACATCAATACACACTCCGCAAGCGCCCGCGTCGAGAAGTGCCCGCGTCTCATCGATTTTTTGGATGCCGCACGAGACAAAGGTGTTTTCCGCATACTTTTTCACCCATGCCAGCTGTGTTTCCTGTTTGGTAAAACGGTGAAAAATAGGAACGCTCCCCTCCTGAATTAAAATATCTGCAAGCTCTTCACCGATCGCCGTGTCCATATTTGCGCAAAGCAGCGGGATGTGTATCTTCCGATTTTTTGTGAGC
>JBIOJU010000211.1:0-2917 GCA_044451165.1 Chlamydiales bacterium
GAATCTTATGATCGCTCATACAAATTCAACAATATACCAACCAAAAAGAGAAAGGAAGTGGAGATGAATAAGAAAGAGGGGGAGAGGTGGTGAAGTCCTTGGTGGTTCAAAAGAGACAGTCGGGCACACGTCACTGACAGAAGACGCCGCAATCAAAATGGACGCACATGGACAAAGAGTGGACGGGAATGGACGGACAATGGACGCGGCGAAGAAAGAAGCTCTAAGATCTTAACCTAGTACTGCGACATGACCGGGAGGGGCCCCGCGACGAAGGAGTGGGGAGGGAGTGCTTGTCGCAGCCCGCGGCTTCGTATGGCAATGAGGAATCGCACCGCAGGAGTGGGGGTTAGTGCTCCGCACAACCCCCCGACGAGGACGCGGTTCCTCGAAGCTAGACGAAGCTCAAGAGGGCAGCGGGGAACTAGCCGCAGGACTTGTTGCCCGACTGTCTCTGGTGTACCCTCCAGAGACTTCACCACTTCTCTGCTCCCCCTTCTTCCCACTAACTTACTTCGTAGTCTTGGAGGATTAGTTCTATGGCGTGCTCGGGGGTGGTGGTGTCTAGGTCTAGCCAGCGGAAGAGGGGCTCTTTTTTGAACCAGGTGAATTGACGCTTTGCGTATCTTCGTGAGGCGCGCTTAAAATCATCCACAAAATGATCGAAATTCTCTTTCGTCTGTGTGGTGGCAAGATACTCGAGGCATTGTCTATAGCCGATCGCTTGAGAAGCGGATGTATTGAGCCTTAATCCCTGCTTCTCTAGCTTTTTAACCTCTTCGACAAACCCGCGTGCGATCATCTCCTCACACCGGTTATTGATTTTCTCGTAGAGGAGCTCTTTGGGAAGATAGAGAAACCAGCAGCGAAAATCATAATGCTCGTGATCGCCTGCCGCCCCTTTCACAAAGTGGGAAACCTTCTGATTGGTCAGCGTAATAATCTCAAGACCGCGGACAATTTTTTGTCGATCTCGTTGCGTGATCGTATTCGCATATTCAGGATCGAGGAGGCGCAATCTGTCGAAAAGAGCAATGCTTCCCTGCTCATCCATCTCCTGTTCAAGGCGCGTGCGCACTTCGGGAACCGAAGGGGGACCGCTTGGAGGCCCATAGATCAGCGCATGGGTATAAAAGCCTGTGCCTCCCACGACAATAGGCACATGCCCTCGCATGATAATCCCCTTGATCGCGGTCATCGCCTCGTCGTAAAAATCCTTCACATTGAAAGTTTGTGAAATATCGCGGATATCGATGAGATGATGAGGAACTTGCATCCTCTCCTCTGCGCTCACTTTGGCGGTTCCAATATCCATACCACGGTAGACCTGCATCGAATCGGCAGAGATGATCTCACCCCCAGAAACCTTTCCAATGCGGAGAGAAATTTGCGTTTTTCCGACACCCGTCGGCCCCGCAATCACAATCACCTTTTTCTTTTTGAGATGGGGAGGAATCTTCTGCTTTTTAGACAGCTCAAAGGGAGTAATGAGAATTTTGGACTCTTCTATGAGAGTATTCACGTCAGACGCCTCCTTTACGTAAGCGCTTTTAACGCCTCGGCCTCTGTCGAATAGATCTCTAAAATTCTTTCGAACCCCGCCATTTTAATGATTTTCATCACATCATCACTCATTGCAGAGAAGACAAGTTTGCCGCCCCGTGCCTTGAGCTTTTTGGTTGCAGAAAGAAGTAGGCGCATGCCGGCAGAGCTAAGATATGTAATTTTTGAAAAATCGATGAGGAGCTTCTGCTTCTCCTTTTCAAGAAAACTTAAAATTTTTTTCTCAAGCTGCGGCGTGGTCGTAGCGTCTAAGCGTCCCTCAAGGCGTGCGAGCACCTGTTGAGGCCGCTGATCGATTGAAACATTGAGACCTAACACCATATATTTTCCTTAAGTCAAGGCTGAGCTTACACAATTCTCCTTTTACACAACAGGTGCTAAATTTTTATGTTTACAAACTTAGATTCGTACTAGGCGCAATTCCCCCCTTGTTGTAGAATTTACATTCGATTTTACAACCTTAACCTTTCGGAGAAAAATTTATGGCAGCATTTGTACAGTCACCAGTGCCCTCTAATGCTAAATACGTGCCTCATTATCAAGGTGAGGGAATGAATGAAGCTGTCGACGAATATGCAGCAACTGTAGCAAACGCACCACGCGGACCTGCAGCTGTCGCCCAAAATGTGAGTGCGGCAGCCCAACCACGTCTCCCTCCTCCAGCAGACAGACCAGGCCAAGGAAACGTTGCAGAAGAAATGGAGCATGCTTTCACATGGCTGAGCCATACATTCCAAGGTCTACAAAGATTTATTGTTGACCAGCCTCTTCTTGCCATTGTTGTGGCTGTTGCCTGTGCATTCTTTGGAGTCTCTCGCATTCTTCCATTAGGAGACCTGATCGGTGGAGTTCTTGCTGCTTCTTTCACAGGTCTTGTCATATACACCGCAAGAACTGAGCCTACCAGAGAAGCATTCTTTGAGCATCTTCGTCACGACGCATTCCACGGCGTGGGTGCTTCAGCCGCGCGCAATCGAGGTCAGCCGATACCTGTGCGTGCATAAGGCATAAAGCAGAAGTTCCTTGTTCCAAAAAGCCCAAGCAAAAGCTTGGGCTTTTTCATTCCAGAGACCAGAGACTTTTTGGAGTGCGGAGACCTGGCTCCGCTTTCACGGACAGCGGCTTGACGCTGCCTCTTTCCGGGGTCCGAACTACTACCATAGTTTCAACTTGCGTTACTTTCCTCCTCGAGACACGCCACGCCAGGTCATGGGAACATAAAAGTGTAAACCATGATCCTTGGCTGAAGTGTAAATGATGATCCTTACTCGTACAGAAGAAAAGCGGCGCCGGGTTGTTCAGTATCATGACATAGGTAACACTTCTATCAGGACATAGGTAACACTTTTTCATA
>JBIOJU010000212.1:0-2896 GCA_044451165.1 Chlamydiales bacterium
AGGGAAGAGGTGTTAAAACTTCTAATTTTATATAGCCGCGCGAGTTGGAAACGCTGCCTGTATCTTCCCAGGCTGTGTAATATTCAAGACAATACTTTGAAATGAATCTCGTTACCTTCAACGTCACTTCCTTTGGAGAGTTTTCTAGTGTGAGATCTTTGACTTGAAATTCACCAAATTCGGGTTCAAGCCCAAAACGACAGATGAGGTTTACAACTTTGTTTTGCGCATCGCGGATGACTTCAAAGCGTTTTTCTGCGGTAAGCCAGGACTCTTTGTCTCCATATTCTCTTTCAAAATCCCCCGTAAAATCACAAATTATCGATGCAATGTGTGAAGACATAAAACTCCTTAAATTTGAGCCATTATTATATTAAAAGTTATGATTTAATTCAATAATCATCTATATTTTGTTAATTCCATATTATATTGATTATTAACGGGTTGCGGATTAGTTAGTTAAAAGCGTGCCGCTTTTAAACTGTAATCTGCTAAAATTTAACCCTTAACATTCGGAGAAAACAATGAGCTTAGCACAAATCGGCATGGTTGCAGAGGGAATGGCAAATAGTTTGATGCTCAACGAGATCAAACGGCTGGAAGATTCGGTCAGGGCAGGCGGAAACGCTTACTTTACTGGGGCGCTCCAAACACTTCAAGCGCACACTGCACAAGTTTATGCGGACAGGGCGCTTGCAAGTGCAGGTTCGGGGTCGATTCCGCTTCCTCTTAGTCTTATCTTCTATGTAACACCGGCGGTTTTTGCGCTTGCCACGATGCCTGGGATGATTGAGGATCCGGTCCTCAGAACTGTGGCGATCTTTTTGCAAGATCAGCTCGGTAATCTCTGCCATATCGTTTCCTTGGTTTCTTCTGTGGCTCTAGTCTATTTTGGGCAAACCATTTTTGGAGCAACCTCTATTGCAGTGCTTGCGATAGGCTTTTTAGATCGGCAGAAGATTTTGCCAGAAGGTGTACGACAGCTGGTGCACGCGTATTCGCCTCCGCTGCTCTTTTTTACGGGGGTTTTCTATGGAGATCTCATCAGTAAGATTTTTTCAAGTATCGACGCGATCTCTTATGTCATTGGAGTATATTTTGAGTGGCGCGATGCGCAAGTTCAGATTCCTCCTGTCCCCCCTAGCCAATTGCACCTACAAGATTTTCTGCTCAATCAGCCAGCCCTTGAGCTCAATCGCGATTATGTGCTCTGGCCTACGCATGCGCTCCGCGTTCCTGATATCAATCTTCGAAACTTCATCGACACATTTGATGCTATTCCTTGGTCGCTCAACAATCTTTTCGCAATGCGAAGAAAGCTTGCCTCTGACCAGCGCTTCGCAATGCGGTGTGGAGATCCCGCTGCAATGACAGATCGCGAACTCGTTCGAATCGCGCGGGAGCAACTTGTTCTTTGCGTAGACGCTGTCATAAATCGTAGGATCGCCGCGGGGGAACCTCGCCGTTATGAGAGGCTGGTAGAATATTTGAAAGTGATTGCGCATAGCCTTCCCCGTGAGGCCGAAGTTTCGCGCATTGATACCTTGATGACGCTTGCGATTGAGGCAGGTGAATACTGTGGCCCGGGGATTTATGATGTGGCAGAAGAGGAGTACGCCGCAAGAGTTGGCGCAAACGAATTTTTCACCAACAGGGTGAAAATTCTCACTTGTCTGCAGACAGAGAGAAACCGCGTCATGCAGGGGCTTTATGTACAGGCAACAGCACTCCACCAGCGCCCGGCGGTTCTAGGTGAAGAGAGCTTCGTCACAAATTATGGCAGAATCCTTGATTGGCAAGATCGTCACAATATCCACCTGTTTCTTAATTTATTTGGCAGCGAACTCGGCCTTCGAAAAGCAGGAGCAGATAATGATGAGATGGCAATTGCTGATCCTCTCATAAAACTCATCATCTCACACTATTTTGGCGAAGAGATTAAAGGATTGTTCTGGAGAGCCCATCAAACGGCGAATGCAATTCAGGCCGTATCAGAAGCGATCGGGACAAGTGTACTTCCAAGAGAGACAATCGACAACTGGTGGCAGGAGTGGATTGAAAGACAAGAGATCCCCGATGCTGCAAAAGAAGAACTGAGGAACGAGTTTAATGATCCCATGAACCCACGTCGGCTTTATGGTGAAAACCTAGAGGCTAATGGTAGAGTACAAGAGAGGTTTGTGCGGGCCATGCTTCTTGATATGGGCGTTTTGCGCATTCGCGGTTAAAAACCCCTCTTTTTTTCTCCTCGTTTGTTTTGTATGATCCCTTGCATGGTGCGGTGGATTATTTACGTGCTCTGCGTGTTAAGATTTGCAGAGGCAGAACCTCTCTTCGTTAGTCTGGGGTCACATTGCGAGGTGGCGATTCAACTCCGCGATCATGGATTTCGAACGCATGCCTATCCGTTCGATTGGCTAATCAGTTTAAATCACGAGCGGCTCATTGCTCTTCTGGATGAGGATTTTCGATTTTTTTTAGATGGAAACTGCTTTGCTTGTGCTCCCACTCCAGGTGTCGTAGAGAATATTTGTTACGAGATGGAATTTCGTCACGACTGGCCTTTTTCTGATCATCAAACAAATCCATCTCGCACAGAAAAGCAGCTTCAATGCATCCAACAAAAGTATGCGCGGCGTGTGGACCGATTTCGAGAAATCCGCAAACATGTGGGTCCTGTCTTTTTTATTCGTGTCGCATATGATTTTCAAAATGGAGGAGACAATTACTGGTGGAGCGAAAAATATGCGCACATCTGATGTAGGCCTCTATTAATGCTTTTCTTTGGTCTTCCACTTTTTTTAACTCCCAGGCCATCGATCCTCCAATCTATTGAAGTTCTTTGGCTGTTAAACATTACAAATACTGGGAAAAAGTGTTACCTATGTTGGTGAAC
>JBIOJU010000213.1:0-2870 GCA_044451165.1 Chlamydiales bacterium
GATCAAGGATGTTGTGAGTGTTCTTGCAAGTTATTTCGAGATGCAGAATAAAGTGGTGTGGAACCCGCACATGCCCAATGGTAGACAGTATTATGAAGTGGACTTAAGTCGCCTTAAATCTCTGGGATTTCAGCCAAAATATTCAATGGAAGCTGGATTACAAGAAACGTGCGACTGGTTTTATGCAAATTCTGAACAAATGTTGATAAGACAGTGAGGAAATAGTGGAAAAAGAACGGCTCGCGGTTGTAAGCAGTTACGATGATTTTTGTGGAAATGCAAGCTATACAAAAGCTCTTGTGGAAGAGCTTTCACATCATTTTGACGTTACCGTGATCTCCCTAAACGTCGAAATCCTTCGGAAAGGAGATGCGCGCTGTGCAAAGCAACATATTTTACAGATTCGAGAAAGGCTGAAAACATTCGATTGCGTCAATATTCAATTCGAAGCAAGTCTTTTTGGCACCACTCTTCACATCATCCAGAAGCGGTTTTTTATGATGGTAAAGGGGAGCAAAAGACTTCTGCTCACTGTACACCGCTATCACGGGAAAGAAAACTACCCAGGCTTGGTTTCTTTAGGTAAAGCACTCCTAAAAGGCGACATTCAGGCTTTTATTGCAGAATTTCGAACCGCCCATTCGCAAAACCGATTTTTGCCCCTCTACAACAAAATCATTAAATTTTGCGTGAAAAACAATTTCCCTATCCTGATCCATACCCCGAGAGATAGGCAACTGATCCAAATGAAATTCCAATACGATCGTGTCTACGATCATCCCCTCTGCTTTTACGACCAGGAGCAGATCGAAGCGCTTGGTCGCGTCAATACCAAAAAAGAGTTTTGCAAAGCTTTCTCTCTTGATGAGAAGAAGACCTATATTGGAATTTTTGGCTTTATCTCCTCGATAAAGGGCCATGAAACGGTCATTAAAGCTCTAAAATTTTTACCTGAAGAGTATGAACTGCTTATCTTAGGCGCTCAACATCCGCATACTATCCGCATCAACGAACCGATCGATCACTACATCAAGAGCGTCCTTAAGTTAATCGATAAACGACAGTGCAGCGATCGGGTCAAATTCTTTAGACTTACCAATGATGAGGAGTTGTTAAAAGCTCTTCTGGGCTGTGACTTCAATGTTCTTCCTTATTTAGAAGTGAATCAAGGGGGGTCATCGATCGCCGCTCTTTCTTTAGAAACACATGCGAAAAGCATCTTCTCCCAAAATTTTGCCTTTTTGGAACTAGAAAAATACGCGCCCAATGCCTTCAAAATGTTCTCTATTGGAAACTACCTGGAACTTGCACAAGCCATTCTTACTTACCAGCCAGAGCATTATGCCTCGCACCTGCAGGCGTATCATAAAAAGTACAACATCCACACGAGCGCAGAACTCTACAAGAAGCTGTTAACGCTAGACAGTTGCGCAGATAAGGTACCTGAAAGATCCTTGCAGCCAGCAATCCCACAAGTCGCAACGTAACTTAGATACTGGTTTGACCAAGAGAGTGGCGCTGGTAAGCTTCTAACACCTCGTCAATCGCACCCATTCGCATGATTCTACCTCGCTCTAGCCAAAGAGCTTTGTTGCAAAACTCTCTTGTGAGATGGATGTCATGTGAGGAGAGCACCATGATGTCCGATTCATGAACCAAATTTCGCATGTGCTCTTTGGCTTTATGGATAAACTTTGCATCACCAACATAAACAATCTCATCGATGAGCAAAATTTCTGAAGAGACATTCACGATGATCCCAAAAGCAAGACGAATTTTCATTCCCGACGAGTAAGTTTTAATGGGAATTTTCATGAAATCGCCCAGCTCTGAAAATGCTTCTACTTTCGGGATAAGGTTTTTGATTTCGGATTTTGAAAGACCTAAAATAAAGCCGCGGAGTTTGATGTTTTCATAGGCATTAAGCTCTTGATCCATGCCAACCATGATATCGAAAAGGCTGTTGATTTGGCCCCTCACATTAACAGTGCCTTTTGTCGGTTCATAAATCTGCGCAAGCACTTTGAGCAGAGTCGATTTTCCCGCGCCGTTGTGGCCGATTAATGCCAAACGATCTCCCTTCTCCAGGCGGAACGAGACATCATTTAAAGCTTCTATCGAAACCTTGCTCCTATCGCGATCGATCTGACCGCCTGTCGCAAAATGGAGCATAGTGGTTTTTAAAGAGCGCGCATCCGCACCATATACTGGGTAGACCAAGGAGACGTTTTCAAGTTCGATGCCAACCATATCAATCCACCCAAAAAGCGATTCGAGAACGCGTTGAAGAAAAGAGCCAAAAGGTAACGATCAAACCTACTACGGCAGTAATGGATGTTACATGCCAACTAATCTCAGCAGGTGCGATTCCGAGCAGCGGAGAGCGCACAATATCTAATAAATAGCTGAGGGGGTTGAATTTCAAAACACCAGGATTCTGGTCTAATAGCCTGGGCATCCAAGAGATAGGAGTGATAAAAAAAGCGATCTGCACGCAGCTATTGATGATCGGGACCATGTCGCGAAAACGGGAGCAGATAATGGCTGCAAAAAAGCTGATCCAATAGACGTTTACGGCCAGTAATAAAAAACCAGGAATAGCTAAAAGACTATTTAAACCAGGAGAAAATTGAAAGTAGATACAGACGAGGATGTACACGACCAAATTGTGCATGAGCAGAATCGTCTGTCTCACGATATGCTGTAGAATGTAGATATTGTATGGGAGGTTGATCTGTTTAATAAACGATGAATTTGTTCGAAAAATTTCCGCAGATTCAAGGAGGCTTGTAGAGATAAAGTTCCAAAAGAGAAAGCCCGCTGTAAAGAATCGAATATATTCGTTAAGTTCCTGGTGAAATAGGCGGCTA
>JBIOJU010000214.1:0-2866 GCA_044451165.1 Chlamydiales bacterium
CAATCCCAAGGGATTGCAGATTTGTGCATTGTCCAATTTCAGGGGCAATACTTTTTAAATGATTGTGTGAAAGGTTCAAGCACTTAATGGTGTCTGTGCAAAGCTGATGGGGAAAATCTTGAAATGCGTTGTGCGACAACTCGACTATTTTTAATTCCTTCGAGAAATAGGTAAATGTCCACAGTCTATTATGGCTCATATCCAATTCAGTTATTCTCTCGCATAGGCTTAATACAGCTGGCATCTCAGTAAAACAATTGTTTGCAAGAACAAGACAACTGAGTTTTGTACACAAACAGATTTCTTTCGGCAGGTGGCTAAGATGATTGTTTCCGAGAAAAAGGGATGAAAGATTTGTAAACATTCCTATTTGAGAAGGAAGATGAGAAAGTGAAAGATTGGTAAGCGTAAGAGAATTCACCCCTTCAAATCGCGCACCATGCGATTCCATCCACTCCGTTATCATCTCAGCGCGTCTTTCAAGGTCTCCTTCCAATGTGTCTAAAAACTCTCCTGCGCCTTCAACTCTGTTAGCTACTTCTTGAAAAAAGCACCAAACGTCGGATGCTTTCACAAGTCGCGCGAGCCTTTCAGGGTGAATGCCGCCGCATGTTTGTCGTCCAATAGGTAGCCCAAATCGTTGAACGGCCGTCATCACAAGCGCAACAAACCTGCGCACTTTTTCGCGGGCTGTGCCTGCATTTTGTTCAATTAAAAGCTGTTCTGCATTGAACTGTGAAAAGCGAGATTTGTACGCGATAAATAGCGCTTCATAGGCTTTTTCTGTACAGAGGTTCATGTCTTTGGAAACACGCGCCGTACATTCTGGCTCACCTACAAACTGCGTGATTGTTTCGAGTAGATTAACTCCCCAACCTGTCAATATTTTGTGCCGAGCAGTGACATTCGCTACTGTCATAATTCCTCCTTGGAAAAAAATTATAACTGTGTGCAGTTGTCGTTATGCGTTTGCGGAGTGAGAGTGTTTAATGCGTTGCAGCGTCGGTTCAACTTGCTTGCGATCTTTTGGGCTCAGGCGGTCGATGAAGAGGACCCCGTTGATATGGTCGTTTTCGTGCATGCGGATGCGCGCGTTGTAGCCGGTGAGCTCTTCACGGAATGACTTGCCATGTATATCGAGGGCTTCTACGGTCACTTTTAAGGGTCGGATCACGTTACCTCGAAGGCCGGGAATAGAAAGACAGCCCTCATCATCCTCTATTGTCTCTTCGCTATGGTCCGTGAGCTTTGGATTAATGTAGACTTGCGGCTGCGTCATTGCCCATTGGCCATCTGCTGTATCGATGTAGCTGCGGCAGACAAAGAGGCGCAGCAGGTGGCCTACTTGTGGTGCGGCGATACCAATGCCATTTGTCGCATCAAACGTTTCGATCATATCAAGCACGAGCTGACGAATCTCGTCTGTTATTTTCTCTATGGGTTTGCACTTCGTGCGAAGTCGTGGGTCGCCGTATTTGACAATCGGCAGTTGCATTACTCTTGAATCTCCTCGATGGTGGTGGGCTGCGCGCGCGCCTTGGCTCTTCCAAGAGCTGATGTCCAGAGCGAAAGAACGACACAACCGATCATGAAGATCGTGGCGAGGTAAGCAGTGAATTTCTTCAAGACAGCGGCCGTTGAAGTGCCAAAAATAGACTCTCCTGGGTCGCCACCGAATGAGGCGCCTAGCCCTAAGCTTTTGCTCTCTTGGATCAGAATCACGAGACAGAGGAGAAGTGAAAGTCCCATGAAGAGAAAGAGAGTGAGATAATAGATGAATGTCATGTGATGGATCCTTTGATGAGTTGTAAAAATAGGGAGGGATCGAGTGATGCGCCTCCAACAAGTGCTCCTGCAATATTAGGCATCTTTAAAAGCGCTGAAATATTTTCAGGTTTGACAGAACCGCCATAGAGTATGGAGGGCTTTACCTTAAAATGTTTTTCCACAAAATCTTTACAGATCTGATGCGCCTCGTTTGCAATGTCCGGTGTAGCCGTTTTTCCTGTTCCGATCGCCCAGACCGGTTCATACGCAAAGAGCATTTTTTCTATCTCGGCGGGGGCAAGTCCAGTGAGCGCGCTCTGCAGCTGGGCGTTGAGTATTTCTGCGGTTTTTCCCTTAACTCGTTCCTCTTCTTGTTCACCAACACAGAGAACAGGAGTCACTCCTGAAGTGAGGCCGCGCTTTACTTTGCGCTGAATAAAAGCGTTACTCTCCCCAAAAATGTGGCGTCTCTCAGAATGTCCCAAGAGAACAAACTGCGCGCCCGCCTCTTGCAACATCCGGCAGGAGATCTCTCCTGTGAAGGCACCTTCTTCTGCATCGTGCATGTTTTGAGCGCCGATGAGAATCTTGCTCTTCTTACTCGCCTCGACCGCAGCTCCAATTGCCGTAAAAGGAACGGCGAGCATGACGCGTGTAGGAAGTGCCTCTATCCCTTTTTTGAGCATAGAAATAAACTGTTCCGCCTCATGCGCGGTCTTGTACATTTTCCAGTTGCCAATGATGATGGGAGCTCTCTTTTTTTCCATTAAAAACACATGTTAAAAACAGTTGACAAGAAGAGGATATGATACCCAAGCTAACAGATCTTATGGAAGAAGTTTTTACAGTCACCGAGCTCACTTCTCTTATCAAAAAACAACTTGAAACTCGTTTCTCCTTCGTGACGGTACGGGGCGAAGTGAGCAACTTTAAAGAGCAGTCCTCGGGACACCTCTATTTTACTCTCAAGGATGCCGGATCTCAAATTTCAGCGGTGCTGTTTAAAGGCACGGCTCAGACACTAAAACGCAAGCCTCAAAGCGGAGACCAGGTGATAGTCCGAGGAGAGCTCTCTGTCTATGCCCCCAGAGGGAACTAC
>JBIOJU010000215.1:0-2857 GCA_044451165.1 Chlamydiales bacterium
GAAATCTGCAGGCGGCGTTCCCATCTCTAGTCCCAGAAAATCTTTGATCTGAGAGGAGAAAATAACAAGTGCAATGCCACTTGTGAAACCTGTGATGAGTGGATAGGGAATGTATTTGATTAAGCTCCCGAGCCTGAAAAAACCCATGAGGAGAAGAAGGATCCCAGCAAGAAGTGTGGCGATCACAAGCCCCTGATAACCTTGTCGCAAAATAATGTCATAGACGATGACAACAAAGGCGCCCGTTGGTCCTCCGATCTGTACGCGACTTCCCCCCAAAAACGAGATCAGAAATCCTGCAATAATTGCGGTGTAGATCCCCTGTGCAGGTGTCGCTCCCGACGCTATGGCAAAAGCCATGGCAAGAGGAAGGGTCACGATCCCCACCGTCACTCCTGCGCCGAGATCCTTTTTAAAAATAGAGAAGGTGTACCGCTCTAACTTGAGACAGGTCCAGAGTTTGGGAACAAACTCTTTCCACGACCGAACTATTTTGTGCATTGCAAGAAACTCTTTAAAAACTTAAGGTCAAAATTACAATACCAAATTACTCCAATGAGGATTTATGTATAGAGGAAAGAGACAGCTGACGCTTCGCGAAGAAAAAAAAATGAGAAAAGAAATAAATCATGGAGGAAAGGCTAATATTTTTATCGCCGAGGCTGGCCCCTTACCCCCTGAGCGAAAACCCAAGCCAAGTAAAAAAATGTTATACGTAGAAAAAATTTCCAAACGAGAAGAAAAGCATCCGAACATCAAAAAGGGGTTCAAAAAAGTACGTAAGCGCACCAATCGGGGCGCAGGCCTGCCCCCCGACTACTCTCCACCTGCGAACGCCCATACAGAGGGGGAAACCTGGATAAGATGTTTGAACAAACAGACCCAAGCAGATAGAAAGGTTTTCGTCAGAAAGCAGTTGAACTCTGCAGGCAAGAGAAAGATGTAGATCTTTGTCTACCAGCAAGTTAAACTGTTAGTATGCGTATCGCCCATCTCTCCGATCTCCATTTTGCAAAGTTGAGCTTAAACCCATTCCAGTTCTTTTCCAAACGCTGGCTCGGAAATCTCAACCTCCTCTTTTTTCGACGCAAAGAATTTGACCCTTTGCAGCTCAATACGCTTCCTGAATTATTTAAATCGCTCGATGTCAAACTGGTCATCATCAGCGGAGACCTCTCCACCACATCAAGGCGTAAAGAGTTTCGACTCGCTCAAAAATTTGTCGAGAAGATACGCAACAAGGGAATACAAGTTGTCACCCTGCCCGGAAACCATGACCAGTACACAAAATGCGCATACAAAAAGAAGCTCTTCTACAAGTATTTCAACAGCCCACTCAAAGATGAGGGGGTCATGGTGCAAAAACTGGAGGGGGGCTGGAATCTAATTGCTTTGGATGCTGCCATCGCGACTTCACTTGCTTCTTCACGCGGATTATTTTCGCAAGAATTAGAGCGTTCTTTCAAAAAGCTACTCTCTGAACTTCCCGAAAAAGAGCCTATTCTCCTCGTCAACCACTTCCCCTTTTTCCAACATCAGGGACCGCGAAAATCCCTCGAACGCGGAGAGGCACTCCGCGCCATTCTCAAGGACGACCCCCGCATTAAGCTTTACCTGCAAGGACACACGCATCTACAGACTGTTGCCGATCTTCGTCCTAGCGGCCTTCCGATTATTTTGGATTCTGGAAGCGCAACACAAAGAAAGGATGGCCACTTTCACCTGCTCGACCTCTCTCTTAAAAAGTGTGTTGTTGAACCCTTTCAGTGGACCGATCAGACAGGGTGGAAGGCAAAAGAAAAAATGGAGTTCATTTTGTGAAGACAGAAGAGCCCTGGTACAAAAAAGGTTTACACTTCAACTGCACACAGTGCGGGGCGTGTTGCACGGGAAGTCCTGGATATGTCTGGATCGATGAGAAGGAGATCGAGGCGATGGCCAAATTCCTAAAAATTTCAGACGAGGAGTTTGTAAAGAGATATACCCGCAAAGTGCAGGGCCGCCTCTCGCTCATCGAACACCCCAAGACATTCGATTGTGTCTTCTTAAAAGAGCGCAAATGCCTCCTCTACAATGCACGGCCGAGGCAGTGCAAGACCTTTCCCTGGTGGTCGGAAAATCTTGCTTCAAAAGAGGCGTGGGAAGAGACTGCAAAACGGTGTGAGGGAATCAACCAACCCGACGCTCCCCTCATTAATTTTGGAGAAATTGAAAAACAGAGAACATTCACCGATGGCGATTAACCCAAAGATCCAAGCGTGGCTGAACGGCCCTTACGATGAGAGGACAAAAGAGGAGATCCGCACTCTTCTTAAAAAAGATCCCCATCTCCTCGACGACGCTTTTTTTACAAATCTCGAATTTGGTACTGGTGGAATGCGCGGCCTTATGGGGGTCGGCACAAACCGGTTCAACGTTTATACCGTAAGACAAACGACACAAGGTCTTGCAAGCTACCTGCTCAAACAAAAGCCGCCTCACAAAGTGGTCATCGGTTACGACTCGCGGCACAACTCCCGCCTTTTTGCAGAAGAGAGTGCGCGTGTGCTTGCAGGAAATGGCATCTCCGTCCTCCTACTCAAGGAACTGCGCCCAACCCCCTATGTCTCTTTTACGGTGCGAGAAAAAAAATGTCTCTGCGGCATCATGATCACAGCCTCGCACAATCCTGCAGAGTACAATGGCTACAAGGTCTTTTGGAGCGATGGCGCACAGGTCGTAGCGCCTCATGACGCCGGCATCATGGAAGAGGTAACGCAGGTTAAAGAAATCAGCCAAGTCAAACGTGCGGAACTTAACTCCAAAGAAATCGACATCGTGGATGACAAGCTGGATCAGATCTATCTTGATGCAATCC
>JBIOJU010000216.1:0-2848 GCA_044451165.1 Chlamydiales bacterium
CCCCCGGGCTATTTATATTTTTTTTTCTTTTTGTTTTAAAAAAAATACTCTTTTTTAACAATCTATTCTGCCGGGGGCGGCCACCCGCGATCCTGCCCGCGATAGCGGATCTTTGCTTCCCCCCTCTTTCTTCTCTTTCTCTCTTATCTCATCGCCTCTCTGGCGGATCTCTCTTTTTTGTGATTTGTTCTAGACTTCCGTGATGGCTGCTTCTACAATTCTTGGCATGGATGTCTATCTTTTTGATTTTCATGTGATTCGGCCAGCACATCTTATCTCTCAAGAAGAAATTCTCGAATGGATTGCCCTCTCCCACGCACAGGCAGAAGCCGCCAAAAACAGAGAGCCATTCGATCAGAAATTTCATGAGGAAATTCGTTCTCGACTCCTCAAATTGGGAGTTGGAAAGGAGAAGATTCAGTCGCGAGGAATACAGCTACCAGAAATCTTCGAAAAAGAGCACCAAAAACGCAACATTTACAACTTTTTAGAGAAACCATACGGACAAACTCTCACAGAGCGCGCCACAGTTTTTTCCAACAGCATCCGCCCTTTGTTTGAAAAATTTTATCCTGAAAAATGTAAAGCCCCCTCTCATCTCATTCATATTACTTGCACTGGCTATGTCTCTCCTAGC
Organism: Chlamydiales bacterium; assembly: GCA_044451165.1. Lineage (GTDB taxonomy): Bacteria > Chlamydiota > Chlamydiia > Chlamydiales > Rhabdochlamydiaceae. The sequence goes on from JBIOJU010000216.1 coordinate 638, forward strand.
GGCGCGCAGGAGATCGTGTCTAAGCGTGGAATGGGAAAAAGCACGGTTGTCACACATGCGTATCATATGGGATGTTATGCTGCGATTCCGGGTTTGCGCATCGCTTCGGGTTTTTTAAGCAAAAGTGGCACGAGGGTCGATCTTGTACATACCGAATTTTGCAGCTTACATATGAATCCGTTACTCCATGAGACAGAACAACTTGTTGTGCAGAGTCTTTTTGCAGATGGTTTCATCAAATATACCCTTTCTGGACAAAACGGGATTTTCAAAATCTTGCAACTGCAGGAGGAAATTTTAGAGGCTACAACAGAACAGATGACATGGCGCACAGAAGAGTGGGGTTTCCGAATGTTCATTTCTAAAGAAGTTCCTTTTCTGATCAGTCGCGTGCTTCCAGAATTTGTAGAACGTCTAAAGGCCTCACCCAGCGCTCTCTTTGCAATTCATCCTGGGGGGCCTAAAATCATCGAACAGGTGAAAAAAAGCCTAAAATTATCCGATGAGCAGATTCATCACAGTCAGATGATTTTGCGCACCTGCGGTAACATGTCATCTGCAACGCTTCCTCATATCTGGGAAGAGATCGGTAAAGATCGAAAAGTGAAAGTGGGAACTGAAATCGTGAGTTTAGCCTTTGGGCCAGGACTGACTGTTTGCGCTGCGCACCTGGAGAAAACAGGCCATGTTTGATCTATTTTTATTTCTTCCTTTCCTCGTGCAAGCCGTTGCCATAGGTTTTGATGAGACCTACTTTCATATCAAGCGTGGGCTTCCCCGCTGGGAAAGAATTGGTCATCCGCTCGATACCTTGAGCGTACTTCTCTCTCTTTTATTTGTTCTCTTTGTTCCCTTTTCTCCATTTACTGCGAAGATTTATGCAGGAATTGCCCTCTTTTCATGTCTCATGGTGACAAAAGACGAGTTCATTCACAAACACTACTGCCCGCCCTTAGAACACTGGGTCCACGCGCTCCTTTTCCTCAACCATCCCATCATGCTCGGCGCCGCAGGTCTAATGTGGGCAGCAGGAGCAGGTTCTCCTGCATGGCTTCTTTCATATGTCACACACCCTTCTCTCTTTTTTCCATTCCTTGCGATCCAAGCAGTTGTTGCCGCTCTTTTTTGTCTATATCAAGTCGTCTACTGGAACTTCATATGGACAGAATAAATAACGCGTTTTATGACCTCCTGGGTGATGAGTGGTATGAAAGATTCGATCATCCTATTGCTCTTCTACGCGCAGAAAATGCAGTCAGGCTACCCTGGATTAGGACACTTCTTGGCAAGACACATCCTATGGGCAAGGTGTTAGATGTCGGATGTGGCGGAGGTCTTCTCAGCAACTCTCTTGCAGAGGCGGGTTATGATGTGACCGGCATTGATTTGTCCGAAAAAAGCCTCGCCATAGCAAGCGCACGTGATTCGACAAAGTCAGTAAAATACCTCAAAGTGAACGCAGAAAATATTCCCTTCGCTGATGCAAGTTTTGATGTTGCTTGCGCGTTAGATCTCCTGGAACATGTGGAACGACCTGATCTTGTCGTTGCTGAAGCTGCGCGTCTTGTGAAACCAGGTGGGCTCTTTTTCTTTCATACATTCAATCGGAATCTATTCAGTTATTTTCTCGTGATAAAAGGGGTCGAATGGTTTGTCAAAAATGCACCGAAAAGCATGCATATTTACCGTCTATTCATTAAACCAGCGGAGCTTTCTCAAATGTGCAAACAAAACTCGCTTGAAATTCAAGAAATCCGAGGTCTGAAACCCAAGCTATTCTCTCTCCCTCTCCTAAAGATGCTCGTTACGGGGCAAGTGGCCAGAGATTTTAGCTTCGAATTTTCTAGATCGCTCCTCACGGGATACATAGGCTACGCCAAAAAGAAGTGATGAACGTTGAATGATGAGTGATGAACGGAAGAGTGAAGAAGGCGCATGGGAATACACTCCGTAACGTTCATGATTTAAAGCAGCATCTTTCTCTCTTTTGTTCATCACTCATCATTCATAGTTCATCACTTCTTTTCTTCAGCGCTCATCGTTTACTTTGTTGGGTTTGGGACTTGGAAAAGTCTCTTTTCTTGCGCTTGCAAATAGTCGTCCCACTGCTCGCCCTGCTGCTCACGAGAAGGAGGCGTGGACTGGCATTGAAAAGCAGAAAACTCTCTTGCCTTGCGCTCTTCTACTTCCATGCCCATTTTTACAAACGCC
>JBIOJU010000217.1:0-2838 GCA_044451165.1 Chlamydiales bacterium
CAAACCTTTCGCGGCTCAAAAGTAAAAAAACCAACTGTTTTTCGGTATTAACAGAGACACAGATCTGAAAAAAACGGCTTACGAAGCCGGTCGGACAGCTATCGCGATGTTACGCAACGGTCTCAACGATATGAACGATAAAATTCTTTCTAAGAAAATAATAGGCGTGAACGCTTTCGTCACTGCCTTGCGCAAGTTTTTGTTGTGTACGAAGATGATCAACTCTTTCACTCGTTTACTCATCGTTTTTTCTTAAGGGTCTTTTCGAGGCGGCGCATGGAATAACCAACCACAAAAGAGGGGAGAAGTAGGAGAGATGTTAGAAAGAAGACAGTCCAGGGGAGAGAAGGGCCTTGAAAGAGGTTGGTCAGACTGCGTAGCTGGAGTTGGCTCTCTTCCATGGCAATGATGGAGGCTTCCATTGTTTCTGAGCTTTTCTGAATCATTTCCGCGTTGGCTTGGATGGCTGCAACGCTTTTTTCGATGGCGCTGGTGTTGTAGGAGATGGTCTGGTTGCTCTTATCCATCTTATCATTCATCTGGTCGATTTTATTACATGCCGAGGTGCCTATTAAAATGATAAGAAACACAATTATCAGTCGGATTTTTTTTTCTCTTCTTTGGATAAATGTGGCTCTAGTAGACCAAGTTTGTTTGGGAAGCATAAGATAATTCCGAGTGTTTTATAAATTGGCCGTGCGACTGCGTTTAAGTGGTCGATACAACCAGATAATAAATCTAAATAATTTGAATAAAGATTTTTCAGCAAGTTAAATTCTTTCTCTGTTGATTTTGATTGTTTCTGAATTTTAATGGGCGGACCTCCAAAAAGATCAGGAAATTCTATAGTCTGAATGCCGTCGTCATTTTTTTGCCTTTCTGCATCCTTAAAGACTTTATGTGGGAACTTGCGTATCAATTCATGCAAGTGTTCTAGGTCTTGTGCAAGACCCCCCTCCCTTCCTGTTTTCCCATTATGGAGAAGCTCAAAAATGGCCTTTCCCTTCTCTACAAAGATTGCCTGTATTTTCTCGCAATTGCTCTCTTGAAACAGATCCCTGGTGATTTCTAGAAGGCATTTATTAAACCGGTTATGGGTAGCTTGACATTTCTTGGAGAAAGCGCACACCTCTTTTTGCAGCACATTCATGGTAGTGGCAACCAAATTCAAAACCTCACTTTTGTAGTTTGTAGAAAGAAGCTTCTTGCTGCCGAGTGATTTGGGTGTCGTTGTTAGGCATGAAAATAGGAGGTCCTGAACCCGTTCGATCGGTTCCTCATCAAGAAGTGTAAAGCGCCCGACTGTTTTCGGTTTTAGTGGTTGGGGAGGCGGCACTTCGATAACCGGCTGCGATGAGGTGGGTGGTGTACTCATAATTCTTCCTTCATGATTGTTTTTACACGTTCAGTGTCGATTCCTGGAAACCAGAACATAAACTGTCGCACGGCCTGATGTAAAAACAGCTCTTTTCCGTTGAGACAAGTGCACTCTCTCTTTGCCGCCTCTTGAAGTAGAAGGGTCTCTCTCATCACCGCGTCTAGTACAACTGTTTTTGGGAGGAGTGTTTTAGGATCGATAGGGCACTCCGCCACGCCAGACATGCCCACGGACGTGGCATTGATGAGAATGTCATAAGAAAGGTGCGCAATTTTTTCTAATCCACCTCCTATGCATTGCAACTCTCTTGCAAGAGATTCTGCCTTTAGTGCAGTGCGATTCAAGATGATGACCTCTGCGCCTCTTTGTTTAGCATGAAAGGCAATTGCTTTTGCTGTTCCGCCCGCTCCTAGGATGACGATGCGCTTGCCTCTTACTGAGATTTTTGTTTCAAGCGCATCGAGCGCGCCACTACCATCTGTGTTGGTTCCGCAAAGCTTGCCTTTTTTGAGTTGAACCGTGTTCACTGCACCGATCGTGCACGCCTCTTGATCGATCTGATCGAGCAGAGGAAGAGAGCACTCCTTGTGCGGCATGGTGATGCTTACCCCTCGGATAGGAACCTTGTTCATGAACGAAAAAAATGCAGAGAGCTCTTCTCGCTTGATGGGGATTTTCACATAGACAGCATCGATACCGAGTCTTTCAAAGACGCGATTATGTGTGATGTGGGAGGGGCTCATCTCCACCGGATCGCCAATCAGTGCGTAGCAGGCCGTGTTCTTCGTGAGAATGCGGTAGTGATATACCTGATCCAAGAAAGAGACTGGAAGCTGGCCTGCAGGAGAGGAATCTTCAGCTCTGCTCGCGTAGTTAAAGAGATTTCCTGTGACTGGAGAGAGAATTCTCGTGATCTCTCCTAATCTTCCCATCCCAAGGAGAGCTACATTTTTGTCTTGTATCGATGTGCAGATCCGGAGCGCATCGAGTGATGAGTTCACATGACAGGCAATCTTATAGCCAAATGCGTGGGGAGAAGACATTTTAGCGAGCTGCTTTTCGATATCGACGGTATTTTCAAAGTTGTGATAAGAAAGGATCAGTTTTACGGAAGGATGCTTCTTTCTCATCTTCTTTAAAAAGAAAGCTGGGATATCATACTCTAAATCGAAGAAGGAGGGCGTGAGCTGCATGAGCTGTTCGATTAAAACAAACCGCTCTTCCTCACTTCCAAAAAATTTGCCGCCTTCCGTTGCCTTGCGAAGCGTGAACAAGAAGGGGAGAGGAGAGTCGAGCAGGAGTGCCGAGATCGCTGTGAAATCGATTGTTTCAAATCGATCTAGCCTGAGCTCTATCCCATCGATGCTGGGATTGTAAAGGCTCTCTCTTCCCTCTTTTAAGGAATTAACGGTTAAAAAAAGCATGACCTCTGAAGTATGGATCGGAAAGGGAATTTTAAA
>JBIOJU010000218.1:0-2834 GCA_044451165.1 Chlamydiales bacterium
CTGTTGAATTCAGATCTTTTGTAATAACAGGAAGGGCCAGGTTTACAACTGTTGAATCGATGCCCGATAAAAACATTCCACACTGAATAACGCACAAAACCCACCACTTGTAGGAAGGGGTTTCTGACACTCTTTTTATAAAAGTTGAAGTGAACAAACGAGCCTCAGTTGTTTATTGTATTTGTATGAAGAAATTCAAAAATGCGCTGCCATACATCTACCTGTGCGCGCATCATACAGGACGGTATCCCCCCTAAATGAAACGGACGAGTTAATGGGTGGGGGATTCCTGGGCTATCCTGCGCTGTTGTAGGAGTATAAGGAAGACCATAGATCAGATGACCGCAGCCGTTATACACGATAAGATCAAATGGATGTGAGAAATGATGATTAACCAACCGGTCATAAGAGAGGCCGGATAGGAAAGGAGATCCTGCGAGGGCATCGTCTAATGTAGCAAAAAGCAAAATTGGTCCATTGATTTTTTCGACCCTAATAGAAGCTTGCTCGATCATCTCGGCGGATGCTTTAAATAAGGCGCCTAGAAATATTCGAAGAAAGTAGGCGGTTTTTTCATTTTCTTCAGTGGGGGGGGGGACTTCCACTGGCAAAAATGCAAGAGGTTTTTCGCGGTAGCAGAAAACTGGCTGCGGTTTTTGTTCGAATCCGTGGTAGTAAGTAGATTGAAAGTGGATGCCTCTTCCACAGATCGAAATCACCGACCGAATCTCTGGAAAGTGAGCCCCTACCAGAAGTGCTGCTGTTCCCCCCATAGACTGTCCGAGAATGGAAAGTTGTTGCCCTGCGACCTCTTTTTGCTGCGTCATCCAGTAAATTGCTTTTTCAAAATATTCAAGCGGAATATTCACGAAATGTTCAGGAAGCCCAGGCGCATTAAAATAGGCAAGACCAAGTGCAACGTATCCACGATCGGCAAATTGTGCCACAAAAGAGGGGGCTGGAAGCCCTCCGCGGCTCCCACCTAGTATGATAATTCCCGGAAAAGGACCTTCGCCTGCAGGAAGACAAAGATAGCCTACGATATCTTGTTCCTTGATGTCGATTTTTCGAATCTTGTGTTGAGTGACTGTTCGTTCGATACGCGTTTCGCAGCAGCGTGTTCCATCCGCCCGCTCCACGTAAAAGACCGTGATAATGGGTTCCAAAGTTGAGTGTAGAAACGCGCGCGTGTCGGTTGTGTTTTGCAAATACATCGACCAAAAAAGTCCCATGGCATCTACCCCAGAGTAGGTGCCCCCTATTGGTGCTTGTGAGCTAAGATCCACGCATCCTTTCCCATCTCCTAAAAAGATTGCATGAGAGAGCCAAGTGCGGTTTATTTGATCTGTTAAACTGGCAACAATTTTAATTTTTTCATTAGGGAGTAAGCCTGTCACTTTTAGATGCAAAAGATCCAAAACATTAGGGTGAAGGGGAGTGATTTTCAGAACGGGTTCGGATCGCGAGAAAAGGCGCTTAAACGAAGATAACATGATGCCCATCCGGATCTACCACCAGAGCAGCTCTGGTTTTTTCTTTTTCCTGCGTTTTTTTGATGACCGACTTGTTGTCGAGTTTTTGCAAAAGCTTGTCGAGATCGTGCACCTCGATGACGGTTTTTGTTGCAGCGAGGTCATGGGGGGCGTAAGTGCTGGCTTTTCCTTTTGTTCCTTCCAGGTAGTGAAGAAATTCTAAACCCATGCCGCGTCCTTCTGGATTAGCTAGACCTGTAATCTTGACTTTTGCGCCCGGAACGCCGCTTAAATTTTCTTGGGTCTCCCCGTAATTTAAGCTCTCTCCCATGACGCGCAGGCCTACAGTGTCTCGATAAAATTTCAAGCTTTTCTCTGTATCGGAGACTGTGATTGCTGTGTGATCGATGCCCAAGAAGAGCCTGTTTTTTTGTTGCCATTCACTACGGCCTTTTCCAGAAGGATAGAAGATGAGCTCTAATGGGTGCAGATCGGGAGAGCGAAAGTAAAAGGCTTTGATGCCTGCCGCAGCTTTATTCCAGTCGGGTATTATTTGGGGGGAAGAAGAGATGGGCACGATCTTATGTTTTATGAGTTTTTCATAGGCTTTTTCCATGTCGGAGACGACGATTGCGATGTGCTGGAAAGAGAGATCAGAACTGATCGACTCTTTCGGCAGAGGTTTGGTTTGCTGATTTATAAATTGGGTGAGGTAGATCTCATGACTGCCTAGTTTTAAGCGAGCGCGTTTCATCTGAAGGCCGGGAAAAAGGTCGCTCTTTTCTTCGCGTATGTCAACCAGAGTAAACTCGAGCAGCTCCTCGAAAAATTTTGTCATCTTCATGAGATCGGAAACGACAAAGTTGACAGCTTTTACAACGCTCATGCCGCGCCCCAATTCACCACAGTTTTGATGTCGTCTTTGGAAGGATGCTCGAGCAGATCGAGGAGTTTGTGGTAGGGGATGCGGGCAGTAATCATCGAACGGAGGGCACCTTCCCATTTCTTTGCTGACTCTGTGAGGTCGCGCACGGCCATCTCCCAATGTTTTTTGGAGGCGTTCACGCTGCCGATCGCGATCTGATTTTTCATCACAAAGTTGTGAATGAGGCGGCCGCCATTGATTTCGAAGGTGGATGTGGGTGGAACGCCGGTGAGGACGTAGCCGCCGTTCACGCCAAGCGCGTTGAAGAGATCAAATTCGATGCGGGCAACTCCTGCGGCTTCTAGGATGAGATCGATCTGTCCAATTTTTTCGGGAATCTCGCTTGCTTTGATCTTACGTCCATCGAGGTAGGTTCCACCAATTTCTTCCAAAATACTCGTGCGCGTCGTGCCAGGGTCGACGATGTCTAAGCCGAA
>JBIOJU010000219.1:0-2828 GCA_044451165.1 Chlamydiales bacterium
ACTCCAAAGCTTCTACATAACTCTGTCATCGCTACTTCCCCGCTCAGGTAGGCTTCTATTAACGCCCTTCTTTGGTCTTCCACTTTTTTTAACTCCCAGGCCATCGATACCTCCAAAATCTGAAGTTCTTTGGCCATTAAACATCGCAAATGTGTGGGAAAAAGTGTTACCCATGTTGGTGAACTGAAGTGTTACCTATGTTAGCGAACTGGACCTTTCTCTTCCCCTCGGTGCTCTCGGAGTGCTCGGTGGTGAAAATTGAATTGTGCAACAAAGTCGCAAGAGAGTGGGCTTTCAAAAAAAGGATGATACTTTTAGACTCCTTAAAGAAGAAGTTTTAGAATGGATAAATTTTTCCGGGCGTGCCATGATACCGATTATTCAAAAAGTTAGAATTAAAAATCCCCTTGGTCTTCATGCAAGACCTGCTACCGTCATTGCAAAGCTATTACAAACGAGTCGCTCTAATGTCACATTCACCTATCGGAAAGTGACCATCAACCCGCGCAGCATCATGAGTATTCTCATGCTGTCCGCAAGTAAAAATTCGCAAATCACAATTACGGTTGAGGGTGAAGATGCAAATGAAACGTTGAAAAAGCTAGTGGGTGCTTTTGAAACAAAATTTGGAGAATAGAGATCCATTTGATGATGTCAAAACGAGAGATTAGACTTAAAGGCACAGCAGCAAGCGATGGGATTGCTCTTGGTAAGCCATTTTTTCTTTCTGCCTCTGAGGATGAGGTAATTCCCGATTTTTCTATTGGGGCGGGTGAAATTGATCAAGAGATCTCGCGTTACCGCAAAGCTCTTTTTTCGAGTCGCGAAGACCTCAAAAGGCTGCAAAGTGCTCTAGAAACGCAGGGCTCTCTTGAAGCGGTGACAATTATCGACACACATTTGCAGATGCTGAATGATCCTCTCATTACGACCGACATGGAAGAGCGTATTCGCCAGATGCGGCGTAACACTGAAGTGGTCTTTCGATCTGCAATCAAAGATTTTGAGAAGAAATTTTCAAAGGTCAAAGACTCTTTTTTTCGTCAGCGCTTTGTCGATGTGAAAGATCTCTCTAAACGCATTTTAAATCATTTAAATCCTCACGCACCACAGGTAACAGCGGCGCCTGCTTATGCCATTATCTTTGCGAGCGAACTTGCCCCCTCCTATACTGCTGCTGTGACTACGTCGCAAGTATGCGGATTTGTCTCACAGCTTGGAGGAGGCAATTCTCATGCAGCACTCATCGCACGCTCCAAAGGCCTTCCCTATGTCGCAAGTATCGATATTCCTGTTGTTCTGGAAAGTGCGCCAAAGTTTGTCATTGTAGATGGAGGCCAAGGGCTGGTCATTCTAGATCCTGAGCCGGCCACAATCAGCGAATACGAGAGAAAAAAAGAGGAGTTTGAGTGTCGCCTCCGGAACCTCGAACAAGAAGGAGGTTTAAAAGCCGAAACAAGAGATGGCTACACCATTAACGTTTTCGCCAATATCTCTCGCATGGAGGAGATGGAGCTGATGCATCAACATGGAGCGTCGGGAGTGGGCCTCTTCCGCTCGGAGTATCTGTTTTTAGAGAACGCTACACTATTTCAAGCGGAAGAAGAGCAGTATGTTGCCTATCGAGCACTTGGAGAAGGTGCAGGGGGACTTCCTGTAGTCATTCGTGTGCTAGACGTGGGCGGAGATAAAAATCATCAGCAATTTGGCCTGACCCAAAAAGAGCTCGAAGTCTACCGCGGTATACGACTGCTTTTAAAATACAAAGACATTTTTAGGACGCAACTAAGGGCCATTTTGCGCGCCTCTTTTCATGCAGATATTCGCATCCTTCTTCCACTGGTTTCACAGGTTGAAGAGCTATATGCAACCAAAGAGCTCATCGAAGAGGTAAAAGCCGAACTTAGGAATGAAGGGAAACCTCATCGCGATGAGCCTCTCATTGGGTGCATGATTGAAGTGCCCTCTGCCGTCATCATCAGCGGGACACTCGCAGCTGAATGCGATTTTCTCTCTATGGGAACCAATGATCTTGTTCAATACACGCTGGGCGTTGACCGGAGTAATCCGCTCATGAACGATTTTTCATTTCCGGCGCACCCCAGCATTATTCACATGATCAAAATGAGTGCTGATGAGGCAAGAAAACATCACAAACCATTTTCCATTTGTGGAGAGATCGCCTCCTCTCCATTTTTTATCCCACTACTCTTGGGCCTAGGCGTGGAAGGCTTTTCCTGTGCACCGCGCTACATTCCTGCCGTGAAAAAGGTGATCCGAGCGACAAAGCTCGAGGAAGCTAAAAAACTTGCCGAGCGCGTCCTGAACCTAAAAACATCTGCCGAAATCACCAAAACCCTCACACACACAGACGACTAGAAGATAAGAGAAGAGGAGAGCAAGAAGCAAAGATCGGCCAGTAGGCCGGCAGGATCGCCGCTCACGCGGCGGCACGATGCAAAAAGACAAGAAAATAACCACCGAGAGCACAGAGAAACACCGAGGTGAAAAGAGTGATAATATTTACCTTTTTCTCTGTGCGCTCGGTGTTCTCGGTGGTTGAAATTCTTCTCTTTCTTCATCGTGCCGACCCGGCCAGGGTCGATCGTGCCGGCGAAGCCGATCGTGCTTCTTCTTCTCTTTTTTTCTTCATCATGCCGCGGCGGATAGCCGCGATCCTGCCCGCGAAGCGGATCTTTGCTTCTTTTTCTTTCTTTATTTTTCTTAAAGGCCGAATGGTAATGAGGAAAGAGGAGAGCTCTCGCTTTCGATTTTTTTGTAGGCGTCCTGGAAGGCGGCTTTGATGAGATCTTGAAGTCCTTCGAGAT
>JBIOJU010000220.1:0-2818 GCA_044451165.1 Chlamydiales bacterium
GGCATCACTTCTCCTTTTTCTTGAGCATTTGCAAAACAAGTTGTTAATAAACCAAAAACCATTAGCGCACGATGAAACATTATGAACCTCCGTGTAATTTAATTGTACTCACAAGCCCGGCATGATCAGAGCTTGCTGTGGTTAGTTGCGAAGCTTTAAAATCTGTTGGCGCAAGAGCTGTCCTCAGCTGCTTTACGCTTCCCTTGACAGCAGCAATGAAGTCAAGATCATGCTCCATCGAAATTCTGTGTCCTGAAACCATCGCAGATAGTGCATCTCCGCCCCATGTTTTTAGGGTCTTTTTTGCATGATCTATTTCATGCCAAAGCAGCACACCCTGCTCAAATCTTTTACCATAAGTCGTATTAAAGACTAGACGGTCCATGTTCATATCACCTGCGAAAATGACAGGCATCCCCTTCACTTGATCGATTTTGTTACCAATCAGCCGCATCTCCTTCTCCCGACAAGCCTTTTCTGACGACGTAGGAAAGCTTGTCTCTTGCGAGGGTTGAAGATGGGTTACAAAAACGCGCATGAAAGGCGTTTGATCACTCATAAGCGTAAAACCAAAAACGCCCAGCGCCACAAATCGGGTTCTTTCTACTTTCATGTCTGAAGTAAATTGGGTAAATTCAGGATCACAAATCGCAAACTTACTCGCCACAAAAATGCCCGAAGAGGGACCCAAAACTTTTACACCTCCAATATTGAAATAGAAGTGGGCGTAACGACCATGCAGCCTGTCACGTAAATAGAAGGCAGATCCGGTATCAAAAGTTTCTAGGCGAATGCAGACGTCCGAATCGCATTTCAGAATTTGATCGGCAATCTTTGGAATTCTTTCCTGCCAGGGCAATAGGCCTGCATCTGTATAAACAAACCCTCCTGCAACACAGGCGATATTCTGCATGTCTATTTTGACGACTCGCCCTGCGCGGAGCCGAGCTTCCGCCTCCCCACCCGACGCGTGGATAAATGGCTCTCTCGAAACACATGCCATCACAATGCGCAGCGCAAGTGCAGGAACGTAGCTGATCATCCCAAGAGTTGCGTATCCTCTCGTCTGAACAAAAAGATATTTAGCCTCTAAATCTCTTCTCTCTTTAGTCTCATGAGGAAACAGCGTATGGATGTTCCCAAACTTTGTCATGCGCTCATGTGCAATACAGATCGGGTCTGTGAGTCGTGAGATCGTCCGAAACACACATGATTTTAGTTTATCCGCGAGCGTATTCAGCGCGCGCGTAGAAAGGCAGCACCAAGAGGTGCTACTCCTCTCTATGCGAGTTGTTGCAAAAGTGGCCATAGGGGAAAAAACTCTACCACGGATCAAAGAAAAAAGCTAGCGTGCGGCAGAAGAGCTGATGGAAGCGAGCAGCTCGTCGATCTCCCACTTAAGGCGAAGCGCCTGAGCTTGATCGTAGAGCTGACTGCCGCGCACACAAGCCATCGCAAAGTGGCCTACGGCTTCAATATACTTCCCATCCCGATACTCACTGTGTGACTGATAGAGGCAAAGTAGGATTTGAAATGCAAGGGATGCAAAGGTGAGCTCTAGTCCACCTACGATAAAGAGGCCAAAATAGAGTGTGTGGTTTGCAATTTTGAGAAGAGATTCTAGCGTTTTATCATATCGTTCCTCTTGACGGAGTCGCGCGAAGCGAACAACTTCCGTTAAAAGATCGTGTCCCGTTGTAACAAGAATACCGAGAGGATGCGCAAAAACGGTACTTGCAAGTGCGATCACCGCTACTCCCGTTTGCACGATGCACGGGTAAGTTTGGGGGTTGATTTGCCCGTTTACCATACTAGCGTCGAGCTTGCTGAGCGAGCTCCAGGTGCGCAGACCATTTAATCCCAGAGAAAGCGGAAAACTTGCGGGTTTGTAAAGCGAGATGAAAGGAAGAACCGCGACCGCACCTCGTGCAAAGGTATTTGCCCATGAGACAGGCTCAGCGGCTTCTGGTTCATCGACGTCTACTGCTAAAACTTCCCGCCGCTGCCAATTGGCAACATCATGCTCATACTCTCGATGATAATAGAGTGGTTGTCTAACAGTGAAAGAGTTAATCTCCGTTGCCATAATCATCCTAGTTTAAATGAATAAACCGTAAATTATGCCAGGCTTGTTAAATATAGAAAATCAATTTATTTTAATAAATTAAAATTTTTAATTCAATCGGATAAAGGAAAGCGCATTAACGTGTTTTATCATAGAAAATGGGCAGATTTATTTGATTATGCGCCGAAAGATGAAGAGTGAAGCGCAAAGGAAGAAAAAGGCACCAAGACACAAAGAAGAAAAAAAATACAGGGGACCATTTACAACGCGGGCAATGCCATCCCTCATGTATTTTTGGCCGAAGTTCAACAGAAGACAAAGTCTTCTCCCGGATAAACGTAAATATGTAAGTAGCTAACCGCTTCATGAATGGGATGATCCTTCTCAGTGGCTTTTACCTCGATAATTACCTTGTCCTCTACGAGAATGTCTAGCAACAAAGGATCTCTATTGGACAACTCATCTTCTAAGCATTTTTCTTCTTTTCTTTGTGTCTTGGTGTCTTTTTCTTCCTTTGCGTTTAACTCTTCTGTATTTAGTCCGTAGTCCACGAGCGACCTCTCGTATTCCTTAAGTCAACCATAGATAACTTTTGCATGGGACAAAACGTCTTCTTTCCCTTTAGCATACTTAAGTTGAACTTATTTTAGGAAGCGCTACTCCCGCTCGAAATGCTTGGCATACTTGAGCGGTTTGCCCTCTTTCCAGGGACAGTAGCTGTTGCAAAAGTCGACCCGGTCGCCGAGCGAGGGA
>JBIOJU010000221.1:0-2814 GCA_044451165.1 Chlamydiales bacterium
ACTACTATCAAGAAAAGCTCGGCGTTCCGCATGCCTTTCAAATAGGGTTTGATCTTCCCTATGTCGACCGAGATTGTTTTGAAATTCATGAACCGGTCATCGTTCCTGCAAAAACCTTCCTCTCACAACTCATCTAACCAATTTACGACCCAAAAGTCGGATCTTGACACACCGGAAAATGAAGAATGAAACACATTGAATAACTCATCTTCTATGCGTTTTTCTTCTCTTCTTTGTGTCTTGGTGTCTTTTTTCTCCCTTTGCGTAGAACTCTTAGAATTTAGCCTTTTATGGGCGCGAGGAGCGCGCCGTGATGGTCGAAGGTGAGGAGCTTGCTCTTCTCGATGGAGAAGACAGCTTCGGGCTGGATGATCTCGCAGAGATTTTTGAGACTTTCACACTTGAGAACGATAAAGTCGATTTCGGCAAGGGAGGAGAGAAGAGAGACAAACTCTTCATCCGGGTCGTTGTCACGTACATAGACAATTAGTTTTTTCTGTTCATCTTTTGCAGCTAGCTTGCGAATGGTGCGAAAGACGAGGTTGGACATCCCACTTCCACTTTCTAGTCCTAAAATGACAAAACGTTTTCCCTTTAAAACTTGTTGGAGTGCAAAGAGGTGCTCCTCGTCGAAAATTTTATTCTCGACGTCAAATTCAAGAAGCCTTGTAGCCATGTCTGCGAGACAGATGCGTGCACAGCCAAGCCTTTCGATGGCAATGCCTGCTGCGATGTTTGCAAGTTGCGCGGCATCTTTGATATCTAAGCCGTTTGCAAGTGCCATACTAATCATCGCAAGAGCCGTGTCTCCTGCCCCAGTGACATCTTTGACTTCTTTTGAGCGGACGGGGAAATCAAAGCGCTCGCCCTTTCTGTCAAAAAGAGAAATGCCCTGCTCCCCTCTTGTGATGAGAAGCATTTCTACATAGCAGGAGTGAAGAATTTTAGACGCAACTTGATCGAGTGGTGTTTCTGGAGGGAATTTGGCTGCGCTATAGGCTTCGGAAAGGTTGGGCTTGAGGACGGTGGCGCCCTGATATTTAGAAAAATCATCCCCTTTTGGATCGACGATGATCGGGATCTCTTTTGCCTTGGCGAGTTCAAAAAGTGTCATGAGAAGAGAGCGGGAAAGAAACCCTTTTCCATAATCGGAAACGGCAATGATCTGTACAGTCTTTAAGAGCGCTGGCAACTTTTCGACAATCTTTTCTTCCAGATCTTCCGCAAGAGCAGAGATGACTTCGGAATCTACTCTCAGCACTTGCTGCGCATCGGCAATCAATCGATTTTTTACAGGGGTACGATAAGCCTTTTCGCGTAAGAGTCCATCGGTATTTACCCCTTCACGCGACAGTTCAGATAAAATCTTCTCACCAGCATCGTCGCGACCGATCCGCCCGATCACGGAGACCATCGCTCCCAAAGAAATCAAATTGAGAGCTACGTTTCCAGCGCCGCCCGGCCGGCTCTCCTCCTTCTGGACGTGCAACACGGATACGGGGGCTTCGGGAGAGATCCGTTTCACTTTACCGGTTGTGTAGGTGTCGAGCATGAAATCGCCGATAACCAGTACACGCGCGGGTGAAAAGTGGCTAAGCTTTCCAATCAGTTTTACCATCGGGTATCCTGCATGAGATAATTTGTGGCGTAGTCTTCTGCTGCGTTTTCGATCGTATATCGAAAAGGCTTTTTCTGTCTTAGCGCAAAATATTTTGTCATGTCAGCGCAGGTGTAATTCTGGTATTGAGAAGCGAGATTTCCTGGCATATCGATATATTCGATCTCGACAGGCCTTTTCATCGCATTAAAAAGCGCGCCCGCAAGCACTTTCCAGGTGGTGGGAGCACCCATGCCGATGTTGTAAATACCGCCCACTCTATTATTCAAGAAATCGACAGTTGCTTCCACCGCATCTTTCACATAGATGAAATCGCGCATCTGCTCCCCGTCTTTAAAACGTGTGGGATCGGAGGATTTGAAAAGGCGGATTTTCCCCTCCTGTAGAACGTGGGGGAACATTTTGTAGACCATCGAGGCCATGCGCCCCTTGTGATTTTCGTTCGGACCAAAGACGTTGAAATATTTGAGACCGACAATTTTGTCGAGAACAGCCTCTCGTTTTGCCCAAAGATCGAAAAGATGTTTAGAAAACCCGTACAAATTGAGTGGCTTGAGCTCGTCTAACAGCGCGTGTTCATCGGAAAAGCCGCGGCTTCCGTCGCCATAGGTTGCAGCAGAGGAAGCGTAGATGAAACGAATGCCATGTGTAAGGGCGTACTCGGCAAGTCGAATGGTATATCGAGTATTATTCTCGAGCAGGTAATCGCCATCGGTTTCTAGGGTGTCAGAACAGGCTCCCAAATGAATGAAAGCTTGAATTTCCTTCTCTCTACCCTGCAGCCATTCGAAGAGTGCGTGTTTGGAGAGGATCTTGACAAATTTCTTACCAACTAGATTCTTCCACTTTTCGCTTTTCTTGATATCATCGACGAGAAGTAGCTTCTCAAACCCTAACTCGTTGAGATGACGCACCGTGCACGATCCGATAAATCCAGCCGCACCCGTGACAACGATATAAGATTTATCATTCATTGTATCTTACCCTTAAGATGAAGAAAGAGGGAATATAACCACCGAGAGCACGGAGAACACTGAGGAAAAAAGACAGAAAATAATCTCCTATCTCGGTGTTCTCTGTGCTCTCGGTGGTGAAATCTTCAATCTTTCTTTATTCTGCGGGCTTTGTCTCTTTTTGTGGAAGAGGCGTTTCGCTTTGCACATTCAGCTTGAATGTAGCAGGCACCCCTTCTTTGA
>JBIOJU010000222.1:0-2785 GCA_044451165.1 Chlamydiales bacterium
GCCTTTGAAGCAGAGTAAGGAGAGTTGGGAAGGTAGGGCGACGTCTCTGTAAAAAGTCCCTCTTTTCCAAGAGAACCAAAGACTTCATCGGTCGAGATCTGATGAAAGCGGAGATTTTTCGGCATTTTTTGTACGACCTGGAGAAGGGCGAAAGTGCCTAAAACGTTGGTCCCAAGGAAAGCTTCTGGTCCTGAGATGCTCCGGTCGACATGTGTTTCTGCAGCAAAATGGACGATCGTGTCGATCTTCTCTTCAAGGCAAATCTTTTCAACAAGAGGCTGATCAAGAATATTGCCCTGGATGAAAAGATAGCGCGGGTCGTGCGCGCATTCTGCAACGTTGTCGCGATTGCCAGCGTAGGTTAAAAGATCAAGATTGACGACGCGTTCGGAAAGAGAGCGACGTAGAATGAAGCGGATAAAGGCGGAGCCCATAAAGCCGGCGCCTCCTGTCACGAGTAGGCGTTTAGGTGAGAGCATTTAGGTACTCCTCAAAAGCCGCATCCCAGCTGCGTATGGGCATCTTTTTTTCGAATTTGTCTGTTGAAAGCACCGCCATCTCTGGTCGTGGCGCGGGGGTTGTAAACTCTGATGCAGCGGCAGGAACAATTTTTTCTGTTTTGATGACAACTCCCTTGCGATTCGCGGACTCTTTGATAGCGCATGCAATCTCGTAGCGCGAGAGGCTGCCTCGATTGGCAAAATGAAAAACTCCTTCCGAAGAGAGAAGACAAAGAACTGCTTCTGCAAGATCTTGCGCTGAGGTGACTCGTCCCCATTGATCCGCTGCTGCGCGCACCACTTTCTCGGTTTTGAGTGTGTGCAAGAGAGAGGAGACAAAGTTCTTTCCACCGTTTCCAAAAAGCCACGAGGTGCGTATCACGCAGGCGTTTGGAAGCGTCGCGACCACTTTTTTTTCGCCTTCCCACTTGCTCATGCCATAAATGCTCAAAGGATGGGCGACATCCTCCTCCGAGTAAGGTGTTCTGCTTTTTCCATCAAAGATGTAATTGGTAGAGAGGTGAATGAGGCGTAAAGAGTGGTTGCGAGCGACTTTCGCTAAATTTTCAGGGCCGATCGCGTTGATTGCAAATGCCCTTTCTTTTTCTCTTTCGGCAAGGTCTACGGCAGTATAGGCGGCGCAATTGACAAGGTGTGTTGGTTTTTCACGCAGAACAAAGTTTGTAATGCCTTGATGATCGGTGATATCAACTTCCGCGCTTCCGGTTGCAACGACAGAAATTTCACGACTCTTACACAGGGTAGTAAGTGTCGAGCCGAGAAGTCCACCTTTTCCCACAATCCAGATTTTCATAAGACCACCTCATGGAATGCGGGAGCGTTCCGATCTCTATCTGAAAGAAGCGGGGCGTCTACAGGCCAGACAATACCAACTGAAGGATCGTTGTAGCGAAACGTCCGCTCTGTTCCAGAGTCGTAAAGCGCACTTACCTTATACAGCACATGCGCCTCATGGCTAACAACACAAAAACCATGTGCAAAGCCCACAGGAACAAAAAGCTGTTCGTGCGTCTCGCCATCCAGATAGATCCCTTCCCATTTTCCAAAAGTCGGAGAATTTTTGCGGATATCGACAATGACGTCGAAAATTTTTCCAGTCAGAACAGTCACAAGTTTTGCTTGGCCGGGAAGCTGTTGGAAATGCATTCCTCGAATCGTCCCCTGCGTAGAAAAAGAGTGGTTCACCTGAACAAACTCCTCTTCGATCCCGCATTCACGGTAGAGAGGTTTTCGGTAGCACTCCCAAAAAAAGCCTCTCTCATCTTTAAAGATCTTGGGTCGAATGCGCTTTGCGCCTTCGAGGGAGAGTGGAATAATTTCTAACAGATTCTTGTTGCCCATATTTAATATCAAGAATAGAATTCTTGTGTTTTTTCCACCAACGGCTTATTTTTTCTTTTTCAATTAATGAAGGGGACATGCATGAAGATTTTTCATTCTATGGGTCACGTTTTAGGCGGAGCCTTGTTGATCGCAGGTACCACAATCGGTGTTGGCATGTTAGCTCTTCCAGTAGCAACTGGCCCCGCGGGATTTATACCCTCGGTCTCGATCTACTTCATTACCTGGTTGTTCATGCTTAGCACCGGCCTTCTCATGCTGGAAGTGTGCAACTGGATGCCAAAGGATTCCAACTTGATCACCATGGTCGGAAGGCTTCTGGGTAAGCCTGGAAAAGCCCTCTGCTGGGTGGTGTATCTCTTTCTATTTGTGACTGTTATGATTGCCCACGTCGCTGGCGGGGGAAGTGTATTTAATGAGCTGATCGGTCATGCGCTTCCCGACTGGGCAGCCATGGTTCTTTACGTCCTTATTTTTTCTCCCATTGTCTACATGGGGGCTCATTCTGTCGACCGACTGAATTTGGGACTTATGGTTGGGGTGATCGGCTCCTACATCCTATTTATTTTTGTTTCATATGACCATGTAAAATTTGATCTTTTGACCTATTCTAACTGGTCTAAGGCGTGGCTTGCCCTGCCCGTCCTTTTCACTGCCTTCACCTATCAGGTGATCATTCCAACTCTCATGACCTACATGGACCGGAATGTCAAAAAAGTGAGACTTGCGATCTTTTTCGGCACCACGATTCCTCTGATTGTCTATCTTGTTTGGGAGTTTCTCATTCTTGGAATTGTGCCCGTTGAAGGACCTGGCGGCCTCATTGAGGCTGGCGCGCTCGGGCATAACGCGGTGATGCCGCTTAAGCAGTATGTTGGAAATGGCAAGCTGTTTGCGATCGGAAAATATTTTGCGTTTTTCAC
>JBIOJU010000223.1:0-2783 GCA_044451165.1 Chlamydiales bacterium
AAGCGGCGCCGGGTCGCCGCACTCCAAATAAAGGCTCTTTGTTTCGTTCATCATTTTTCTGGGTGTGTTATGAGCACTAGTCTTTCTTGTGGGATTGTTGGCCTTCCAAACGTCGGAAAATCTACCCTTTTTAACGCGATTACACGAAAAGCTGCCGCTGCCGCAAATTACCCTTTTTGCACGATCGATCCTAATGTGGGCATCGTCGACGTCAGCGATCCTCGCCTGGCCATTTTGTCAAAAATCTCGGGAACAAAAAAAATCATCCCCGCAACGATGACCTTTGTTGACATCGCAGGACTTGTCGCCGGCGCATCTGAAGGGGCAGGACTGGGCAATAAGTTTTTAGCAAACATTCGAGAGACAGACGCGATTCTTGAAGTAGTCCGCTGTTTTGAAAATGATGATGTGA
This sequence comes from Chlamydiales bacterium, assembly GCA_044451165.1. Classification (GTDB taxonomy): domain Bacteria; phylum Chlamydiota; class Chlamydiia; order Chlamydiales; family Rhabdochlamydiaceae. The sequence continues at coordinate 413 of JBIOJU010000223.1, forward strand.
TCCATGTGGCAGGACGCGTAGACCCTCTTGCTGACATTGAAGTGATCAACCTCGAGCTCATTTTGGCCGATCTCCAAATGGTTGAGAACACTCTGCAAAAAATGGAGAAGCAGATCAAATCAAAAAAAGAGCTTCTTCCTCTCTTTGAGGCGCTCAAAAAAGCGGAAAAACATCTTAATGAGAACCAGCCGCTCCGTTCACTTCAAACAACAACAGAAGAGCGCGCCCTCTATGCAGGCTACCCGTTTCTTACCGATAAAAAGGTCCTTTACGCAACAAACGTGGCAGAAGATGCTCTCCCTTCCATGGAAAATGAGTTTGTCAAATGCGTACAAACATTTGCACAGAAAGAGGGAAGTCGCGTCATCCCAATTTGTGCGCGGCTAGAAGAGGAGCTCACCCAGCTCAGTGAAGAAGAAGCGCTCCAGTATCTACATTCTTTGGGACTTCAAGAAACCGGGCTCAACCGTCTCATTAAGGCCTCCTTCGAAATTCTCGATTTAATCACCTTCCTTACAACCGGAGAAATGGAGACACGCGCCTGGACCATTAAAAGAGGCATGAATGCCCAAGAAGCTGCAGGAAAAATCCACACCGACATCCAAAAAGGATTTATCCGCGCCGAAGTGATCAGCTACGACGATTTCGTAAAATACAACGGAAGAGTGGGTGCACGCGAGGCTGGAAAAGCAAGGTCTGAGGGCAAAGAATACATCGTACAAGATGGAGATGTCATCCTCTTCTTCCACAACTAAGAAAAGGATGAAGCCTTTAAAAAATATGGATGAACTTTTTGTTACAGCGCACCCTGCTATCCAGGATCTTCTCGTCACAGAGCTCGAGGAGATGGGAATCCCGCATGTCCGTGCGGGACAGGGTGGTGTGTTTGTTCCGAGACAGATGCCCCTGGTTTACAAGATCAACTACTGCTCGCGGCTTGCAACGCGCGTCCTCTGGCCTCTTGCAACTTTTCCCTGCAGGGACCGAGATGAACTCTACCGGCGGACAGTTAACATTCCTTGGCCAGAAATCTTTTCTCTCGAGAAAAGTTTTGCAATAGATGCAAATGTTTCAAGTCCCACTCTCCGCCATAGTCTTTTTGCTGCACAAGTTTTGAAAGATGCGGTATGCGACCGTTTCCGCGAAGAGTGCGGCTCGCGCCCTTTTGTGAATGTAGAAAATCCTGACATCCAACTCAACCTCTACATCCAAGGTGGAATGGGAACGGTAAGCCTAGACACTTCCGGCCCTCCCCTCTACAAACGGGGATGGCGTAGGCATTCTGGACAGGCACCCATCCAAGAATCTCTTGCAGCTGCCGTGCTACTACTTTCAGGCTTTCCTTCTGATGAGATCCTATGCGATCCATTTTGCGGAAGCGGCACGATTCTCATAGAAGCTGCCATGATGAAGAGCCGAACACCTGCCGGTTTTTTTAGAGAAAGTTATGGCTTTTTCCATCACCCCGCCTTTTCAGAAAAGGCTTGGGAAAAGGTAAAAGAGGAAGCCAACGAGGCACGTGTTCTACTCGAACCCGGTAAAATTTTTGGCGCCGATAAAGATCCAAAAGCATGCGAGATGTGTACCGAGAATCTACTCGCGTCGGGCTTCGATGACGTCATTGAAGTGAGCTGCAAAGATATCCGCTCCTATTTTCCAACGGTCCCACCTAGTCTCATCATCTCCAATCCTCCTTATGGAAAACGGATGGCAAGCTCTGTGGAACTTTACCGTGCACTTGCTCATTTCCTCAAAACCCGCTGCGCAAAAAAGATTCAGGCACAAATCCTCGGACCAGATAAAAAACTCGTTGAAGAAGCCGGACTTCCCGTCCGAGCAGAAAGAGATTTTGTATCAGGCGGCCTGGATCTCAAGCTCTTTGAGCTCTAGCATAAGAAAAGAGCAACGAGGTAACGATACAACGATGAGAACGATGGAAGAAGACAAAAATTACTATTTTCTTTGAAAATTTTATCGTTCTTATCGTTGAGACCGTTGCATAACCCTCGCCGGATGGGCTAAAGTATTTCCTCACTATTTTTCAGGAGGCAATATGGGTCACAAGTCTTCAGGTCAGTTCGGATTTGCAGATGCTTGGTTGGGATACAATCAAAAGCTCAATCAAAGGTTAAACAAGATCGATCAATTGATGGATTGGCGTCCGATTGAACAGTTGCTGAACAAGATCTACGCCTCCCCCACAGGCAGGCCAAGCCATCCAGTGCTTCTCCTATTCAAGGCGCTGCTTATCCAGACCTGGCATAATCTGTCTGACTATGCTCTCGAGGAAGCTTTAGATGACCGCTTATCTTTTAGACGGTTTGTATCTCTTAGCGTGTCTGAAAAAGCCCCAGACCATTCTGTATTCAGC
>JBIOJU010000224.1:0-2768 GCA_044451165.1 Chlamydiales bacterium
GAAAGATGAGGGGTTCACAGAGGAAGAAAGAGAGAGGGATCTTTTTTTGCGGGAGGAGCAAAAAAAGAACGCTCCTGCTGCTATCCGCAGCAAATAAGAAACACTCCGGTGGGATTTTCTTACTCGCAGCGGACTTTTCTTATTTGCTGCGGTAGCGGCAGGAGCTTTTTTTTTGTTTTGTTCTCCCCAAAACAAAAAAGAAACCTCTTTCCCCTCTCTGTGCTTCCTCATCCTCCTCTGTGCCTCTGTGGCGGGATTTTCTTGGATTTTCTTTCTCAAGTCTCCTTGTCAAATTCCTGGCTTTTCGAGTAGTTTGTGTATGCATGTCAATGAACGAAAAAAGAATTGGGTCTTTTGAGCTCCAGCGCAGTCTTGGCAAAGGGGGCATGGGTGAAGTCTTTTTAGCCAAAGACCTGAACTGCGAGCGTTTGATTGCACTCAAAAAAATCCGTGAAGATCTTGCAAAACACAAAACCATGCAGATGCGGTTTTTGCGGGAAGCAAAAATTGCAGCAAAACTGACCCATCCCTCCATTATTCCAATCTACACGATTTCCGAAGAACGCGAGAACACCTACTACACAATGCCCTACATCGAAGGTGAAACTCTCAAGGAGATTTTACACGAAGCCCTCAAACGAGAGAAAAATGGCGACACCCCTCATCCCATTGGAAGTTCTGTTCCTGGCCTTGTACGGATTTTCTTAAGCATCTGCCAAGCGATCGCCTACGCACATTCCAGAGGAGTGCTCCACCGCGATCTCAAGCCCGATAATGTGATTGTGGGCAAATATGGAGAGGTGATGCTAGTCGACTGGGGAATTGCAGAGGAGCTCGTGTCGACAAGCGAAGAGGCATCAGAATTTAAAACAGAAGAATCCATACTCACCCGCCCAGGAAAAATTCCGGGCACCTTGAGCCATCTTGCACCCGAACGCGCGCTCGGAGAAAAAGCCTCCTTTCTCACTGATATTTACGCACTCGGCGTGATGCTCTACCAAATTCTTACTCTTCGACTTCCCTTTTACCGCAGCTCACTCGAAAATTTTCGTAAACACCTCGCATCAGAAGATTTTCTAGACCCGCAAGAAGTTGCACCTTACCGAGACATTCCGCCACAGCTTGTCACCATCACAAAACGGTGCCTGACTGCAAAGGGCAAGCGGATACACAGTGTGCAGGCACTGATCGATGAATTGCAAAATTATATCGAAGGAAAACCCGAGTGGGTCTTAGGCGGAGAGCTTTCCGTAAAAGAGAAGAGAGATTGGGAATTTCAAGAGAACATCCTCCTCGCAAAACATCTTGCCATCACACGCACTCCTGAAGTCATGGAATGGGTAAACCTCATGTACTCACGCGCCTCCTTTCCAGGAAATATCAGGATCGAGACCAAAATTTTTCTTGGTCCTCGCGGTAAAGGAATGGGCATCCTGCTCGGGATTCCAGAAGCTTCCGAACGAATCGGTTTTGCTGACGGTTACTCGGTCTGGCTTAGTAGCGATAGCGACTCCTCCTCTAAACTATTTCGTTCGGATGCTGAGGTGATGGCGTTGCCCCAAGCAATTCTATCTCCACAAATCTGGCATACGCTCTGCATAGAAAAACTAGACAACCACCTTCGTGTCTTTTTAGATGGAAGGCTCCACTGCCATTACATCAGCCACCGTCCCCTCACAGGAACACATGTCGGGCTACTCTTTCGCGATGCGGATTTTGAGATGGAGCCCCTTAAAATTTTTCTCGGCAGCCAGAGCGTGCAAGTCAACTGCCTTGCCGTCCCAGATGCATTTTTAGGAAGTCATCTTTTCGGAAAAGCCCTGAGCGAATACCGGCGCATCGGCTACTCGTTTCCAGGAAGAGCAGAAGGCCGTGAGGCGCTATTTCGGGCGGGAATCACTCTTCTTGAAGAGGCGCTCACCGAACAGAAAAAAAAGAGAAAGCAGCAGCTCTTCTCCCTGGCCCTTACTGAATTTGGAAAATTACGCGCAACCGCAGGTGCCCCCCTTGAATATTTGGGAAAATCTCTCGTTTATAAAGCTTGGAATGATCTTGAAGATGAGGTCAAATGTTTAGAACTTGCCCTTCGCAAATATCCAAAACACCCTCTCCTGCCCCTTCTTGTCGAAGAGATTAGTTTTAGGCTTCATGAGTGCAGCGCGCAGAATCGCTATGCAGGACTTCTCTTCACCCTGCTTGTCCTAAGACAACTTCCACATCTCTTCTCTTCTCAAGAAAACCAGAGATTACTAGAAAGCTTGCAAAAGAGCCTCGAACCACTGTCGTTTATCGAACAACCGGAAGGAGACGAAACCTCCTTCATACATCTCAGTATTCAACTTGCCGTTTGGATGGGTAAACCCATCACACTTCTCGAAATTTTAGAACAGACTAAAGAGAGAGATTTAATAGAAAATATCCTCTTCTCCCTTTTGCATCTTGGCTGTTTTGAAATGTGTCGAGAGGCAGCTCTTCATCTTGAGGCAAAAGAGCAGGCGCGTTTTGAGTGCGCCTTCATCAGTGAAAAGAAACCTCTTCTTGCACTAAACAGGGCGCTTCAACACTTTCCAGAAGACAACCGCCTCCTCTCATTCATTCTTTTACGCATTGCTAGCAAAAGAGAGCCTACCGCGCTTCCCACACTACCTGCTGCTTGTCAAGAGCCCGCCCTACGTATCTTTCTCTCACAAAAAAAATGGGAGGCTGCGCGTGCATGCTTTGCAAACGTCTCCGTTCAACCCGGCTCTCCCTATTTTGCCCTCTATGGC
>JBIOJU010000225.1:0-2764 GCA_044451165.1 Chlamydiales bacterium
TCAGATTATGAACAAAGGAGATCCTCAGATGACAAAAACAAATCATGAGAAGCAAAAAAAAATATGGGCAAAAATCGTTGCCAAAGCTTGGGGCGACGAGAAATTTAAAGCGAGGCTATTAAAAAATCCGAAAGAAGTGTTGAAAGAAATGGGACTGGAATTTCCTTCTGATCAAAAAATAGAAATTCATCAACAGAGCACGAAAGTTGCGCATCTGTTTCTTCCAAAGAAACCGAGCGGCGAGCTTACTGAAAATGTCCTTAAAGATGTTGCTGCTGGTCGGACCGATTTATATAAAATGGATGGTGACACTTATCGTCCTACCAGCCGAGACACTTAATGCAAGCATCTAAGATTCAATGACTTCCATTAAATATCAGAGCTGTTTTCATGTAGAACCTGTTGCACCCAACATGGTCTTCCTCTTTTCAGAAAAAGAGCAGAGGCTGCTCCGCGGCAAATTGCACCTTCTGCTTGCCCCACTTCTTAAAATAGGAAAATACACCAAGGATCAGATGGTCGACCTTCTGCATGGGAAAGCCTCTCCTGCTGAAGTCTACTACACCCTCGAGCGGCTAGAAAAAATTGGGCTTATCGAAACAAAAGAGGGCGACTATTCCCGCGCATTCACAGCGATCTGCCAACTTTTGGGCACTACTCCTCTGCAGGCGGAAAAAAAATTGAATCAATGTTCCGTTTTTGTGCAAACGATCGGAGCCGTAAAAAACACCGCGCTACTGAGAGCATTGCAGGAGCTGGGCGTTCGAGTGACAAGAAAAAAAAGAAGCGCGACGCTTTGTTTAATTCTTGCAGACGATTATCTCAATGTAAATCTCGCCCCTCTTTTGAAGGACCTATTTCCAAAAAAAGCCTCTATTTTGCTCGCCAAACCTGTCGGTTGTGAACTCTGGGCAGGTCCCCTTTTCGTTCCGCAAGAAACTAGCTGCCCCGACTGTTTAGCTACCCGGATCAAACTCAACCGCATAGAAGAGAATTATGTGCAGAAAAAAAAGGGAGATAGGACCCATCTTCCTACCTCAATCGCTGGACTCGCCTCCACAGAAAGTCTTGCGGCAAGCTGGCTTTCGACTGAAATTTTTAAAATTCTGGTCTCTCCTGAGCAGTCGAAATTGAAGGGGAAAATTCTTTCGTTTAATTACACAAGATCACTAATGGCAGAGCATATGCTGATTAAACGCGTGCACTGTTCAATCTGTGGTGTGAAATCCTCCGTCAAAACTCTGCCTCCCGAGCTACAACTTCGAAGCCGAAAAAAAGGAATTTATGATGAAAATGGCTGGAGAGCGGTCGCCCCAGAAGTCACATTAAAAAAACATGGCCATCATGTGAGTTCCATTCTTGGCATGGTGAAATTTTTAGAACCTTACCAACGGAAAGAAGGGAGTTCTCTTTATCTCTACACAGCAGGCCATAATTTTGCGCTTTCAAATTCTTTGCGCGGCGTTTTCCAGCCTGGGTTTCGTAGCTCGAGTGGAGGTAAAGGCCGCACTGACACGCAAGCCAAGGCAAGCGCTCTTTGCGAGGCGATCGAACGCTACTCGGGTCTTTTTCAAGGAGATGAGAAGAGGATACGCGGAACGTATTTTCAAATGCGTGAAAAGGGGGCCATCCATCCAGACTCCATTTTTCAATTCAGTAGAAAGCAGTATCATGAGCGTTTGATCTACAATAAAAGCAGCATGAAACTACACGATGTTCCTAGGCCGATTTCTAAAGATGAGGCGATCGATTGGACGCCGATCTGGTCGCTCACCGAGAAGAGATATAAATACATTCCCACGGCTTTTTGTTATTACGGATACAGTCAGAGGAGACAAAAGCCATTTTATTTTGCAGATTCTAATGGAAACGCAGCGGGCAATTGTTTAGAAGAAGCCATCTTACAGGGCTTTTTTGAACTTGTCGAACGAGATGCTGTTGCGCTCTGGTGGTACAACCGACTTAAAAGGGAAGAGATCGATCTTAAGAGCTTTTCCGACCCGTATATTCCTCAAATGGTTGATGAATACAAAGAGATGAACCGTGAAGTCTGGGTGCTGAATCTCACAACAGATTTAAACATTCCTGTATTTGTAGCACTTTCGAGAAAAACAAACGGCCCACATGAGGAGATCTACATGGGATTTGGCGCGCATTTTGAACCTCAGATTGCGCTCTTGCGCGCGCTCACAGAGATGAATCAGTTTTTGTCTATGGGATGCATCTGGGCTAATGAGGAAGAAAGCGCAAAAGAAAAAAGCGATGTCATTAGCGTCTGGTTCAAAACCGCCACAGTGAAAAATCAGCCCTATCTTCGCGGAAAAAAAACACTGACTTCAAGAGAGTTTACACGTCCGGTTACTCATGATCTTCTCGATGATATTCGTCTATGCCAAAAGATCGTTGAGGAGAATGGCATGGAGCTACTTGTACTGGATCAGACAAGACGAGACATCGATCTCAATGTAGTGAAAGTGGTAGTACCAGGTCTTCGTCACTTCTGGTCTCGTTTTGCCCCGGGCAGGCTTTTCGATGTCCCAGTGAAAATGGGCTGGCAAGACGCGCCTACTCAAGAAAGAGATCTAAACCCGATCCCTATGTTTCTCTAATGATTGTATTGCAACTGAATCCCCACATAAAAATATCTAAGAGTCTGTCCACAAACCTAAAAATTTAGTAGACTGTTCATCTGACATTTTGGATGGAGGTTTACATGAACATGGACAAGAGATATCCGTCGGATCTCTCTGATAAAGAATGGGGA
>JBIOJU010000226.1:0-2733 GCA_044451165.1 Chlamydiales bacterium
AAATGGGGAGTAAGCTTATTGATGATAGGAACAATTTTGTCTGCTTCGGGTACACCAAGCGGCCCCCCAGGCATAAAATCATTTTGTACGTCTACAATGACAAGCACGCTCATATTTTTTCTCTTTTTTTGATATCTGCGATCATCTGCAGTTTGAGATCATACAGAGCTTTTTCTAACCCAACAAAGTAAGGAGGGGGGTTGAGAAAACGGCGTATCACCTGAGGAAACTTTTCAAGCTCTTTTTTGGCACGCATCTGTATCTCTTGAAGAGAGGGGTGTGTATACACACTCTTTCCCTGCCGCAAAACAGGAACCAGAAGATCCTGAAATACACTTTCAGATATCTCTTTGCGTTGAGTCGGGTCGAGTGGATTCACAAGCGTGACTGGTCGCGTCAGTTTCGATTCGACATTGTAGATCATATCACCCACGTATCCATCTTTTTCCGAAAAACGACGCACCTGCAAGATCCCGGGATCTGTCACTTTGGCAAGTGTTTCTGAAATCTTAAGCTTGTACTCCCAGGCACCCTTCGCGTTCTGGAGTGCGGAGAGTTTGTACACCCCATCAAGCGCGGGTTGATCTTTACCCGTTATCAGGTGGGTTCCAACTCCCCAAATCGTCACTTTGGTGCCCTGGTGTTTTAGGTCGCTGATGGTCTCTTCGTCGAGCTCATTGCTTGCCATGATTTTTGTGTGTGGGAATCCCTCAGCGTCCAATTTTTTTCTAACTTCGATACTGAGCTGTGCAAAATCCCCTGAATCTAAACGCACCCCTCCCATCTCTTTCCCTATTTTTCTCATCTCTTTTGCAATGGCAATCGCATGCTCGGCCCCCTGCAAAGTATTGTAGGTGTCGATAAGAAAAATAGAGCCGCTTGGAAGCACTTCTGCAAAAGCGCGAAAAGAGGCAAGCTCACTTTCGAACGCCATGATCCAGCTATGCGCGTGCGTTCCTACAACAGGAATGCCGTACAACTTGCCCGCAAGCACGTTAGAGGTGGACACACACCCTCCAATAAATGCAGCGCGACTTGCCGAAAGTGCGCCATCGATCCCTTGCGCACGTCTTAATCCAAATTCGATCACAGGATCTGGATGTGCCGCCCACGAGATGCGCGCTGCTTTTGTGGCGATGAGAGTCTGAAAGTTGATGATGTTCAAAAGCAGACTTTCCAAAAACTGCGCTTGGATGAGAGGCGCCGTCACTCTCAGCAAAGGTTCATAAGGGAAAACAGGCGTGCCCTCAGGCATTGCATCCAGGTCGCATGTGAAGGAAAATGCTCTCAGGTAGTCCAAAAATCCTTTTTCAAAAAGCGGCTTCCCATTTTCTCGTAAGCTTTCTAGATAGGTTAGATCGCTCTCTTCAAAACGAAAATCTTCGATAAATGCTGCGGCCGTCTCCAAGCCTGCAGCGATCGCAAAACTTCCCTTAAAAGGGTTTCGACGAAAAAAAAGATGAAAGACCGCCTTGCGGTCTGCCATCTTCTGCTTCCAAAAACCATAGGCCATTGTGAGCTCATACAGATCTGTAAAAAGCGCGAGGGATGTGCGATAGATCGATTTCGGTCTAGCTGGCATGTCACGACTCTGGTACATTTACCGTAACGGTAAAGTAGCTCTACCTTAAAAGCAATGTACCATCATGGACCATCACGATCACCACTCTTGCCAGTTCCCTTCCGACCATCATCACAGTAGAGCTGTGCATACGGCGCTTTGGATCGCCTTTTTTTTCATGCTTCTCGAGCTTGCGGGTGGTTGGTTCGCCAACAGCTTGGCGCTCATCAGCGATGGGCTTCACCTTTTTACGGATGTGGGCGCCTTTATTTTAAGCTTGATCGCTCTTCGCATTGCAAGATGGCCGAGCACCCCCAAGATGAGCTATGGATACCATCGTGCAGAGATTTTGGGTGCGCTTGCTAGTGCCATCTCCCTCTGGGTGCTTTCGGGAGTGCTAATCTATCAAGCCATCAGCAGGCTCTTTCGCCCTGCTGAAGTAGAAGGCATGGTTGTATTTATCATCGCCACCTTCGGCATTGTTGCAAACTTGCTCATGATGCGCGTGCTCCATGGCAGTCAGCAGCACAGCCTGAATGTACGCGCTGCTTACTTGCACGTTTTAGGCGACCTTCTCGGCAGTGTGGGTGTCATTATCAGCGGTATCGTGCTCTGGCTGACACATTGGACTCCAATCGACCCCCTTATCACGATTCTTTTTGCCTGCCAAATCCTCTATACCTCGAGCAAATTGATCAAACAAACCGTGAATATTCTCATGGAGGGATCGCCCGAAGGATTGAACATCGACACCCTCCATAAAGATCTCTCCTCACTACCGGGTGTTAAAGAAGTGCACGATCTGCATGCATGGGCAGTGTCTAGCACGCGTGCGGCGCTCTCAGTGCATATTGTCTCTGATAGTCCAAATAAAACTCTCAATGATGCTCATAAACTTCTCGAAGAGAAGTATAAGATCCAGCACATGACCCTCCAGATTGAAGATCCCTCACACTTCGAGCCGAAATACTGCTACGACTGCGACAACGGAAGAAAATAACAGAAAAGGCTAAAGGATATAGGCTGAAGGATGAAATAAGAAAGAAATCGACTTTTCTTGCCCCGTTTTAGCCTTTATCCGGCTTTGTTGCATAAATACATTGTTAAACACCGAGCACACCGAGCACCGAGCAGAAGGAGGGGGAAATTGCAGGATGACAGAATGACCATGC
>JBIOJU010000227.1:0-2730 GCA_044451165.1 Chlamydiales bacterium
AGGTTGGAGAGCCCGATCTTCTCATTGTCGATCCTCCGCGTTGTGGCCTACAGAGTGAGGCGATCGTTCAGATCTTAAAACTTGCTCCAAAGGAGATCCTCTACATCTCCTGTAATCCTGAAACACAAGCAGAAAATTGCAAAAGCCTTCTTGAAAATGGCTACGTTCTGACTGCGCTCCAGCCGGTCGATCAATTTCCTCACACGCCACATATCGAAAACATCGCCCTCCTAAGAAAAGATCACAATTCAGACCACGGAATGGTCTGAACTGGGCAAGGGCACAGGCACGTTCACGGGCACGAAAAGCGCTGTGGACGCTGGACGATGTAGACATCGCAAGAAGGAGGCTTCTTTTCTTCGGCGCCGCTCTTTCTTTCGTGGCCGTGCCTGTGCCCGTGTGCCTGCCCGATCTTCCCTTCTTCCCCCTCTTCTGTTTTTGCTTGCTTTCTTGCCTATGGTTAAGGCATGCTAGCTCCAATTGGTATAAATTTTTTACACAGGGACTTTTATGAAAAAACTCTTAACATTTCTTCCGGCCTTTCTCCTAGCCGCTCCACTCTTTGCACAAGAGGGACAAGCCGCACCTGCCGCCGGCCGTGAAAATAGCTTCTGGCAAACGCTCATCATGATTGGTATTGCCCTCGTCTTCTTCTACTTTATCCTCTGGCGCCCAGAGCAAAAAAGACGCAAAGCAATGGAAAAACAGCGCAGCTCCATGAAAAAAGGAGATCGCGTGACTGCTATGGGAATCGTGGGAACCGTTGCACAAGTTCAAGATAACACCGTCATTCTCAAGATGGTCGACGGCGCAAAAATCGAAGTCTTAAAAGGCGCGATCACAGATGTGCAATCGAGCCCCGAAGAGACAAAGCGAGTAGATCTTACTCCAGAGAAAGACTAAGTTCGATCGGAGAGGAAGGAGTATTAGGCGGCCCAACGAGCGCTATTTCTTCCTTTCCCAGCTCAGCAGAGAGGTTCTGAAAGGTCTTATCGTCAAGGTCTTCATCATCTTCTACATTTATAGGAGATGGCGGCGGAGAGAAAATAACAGGGTTCAGCTCAGGTCGATTATCCTGTTCCGCATCTTCATCAGAATCATACCCTGCCGCGTTTGAATTTTCTAAAGCCATAGAGCGAGTCGCATATTGTGTAACCGCTTCAAGCTCATTTTCTAGGGCATCGAGCTGCTTGGCAGCTTGTTCGAGTTCTTGGGTTAAGGTCTGAATTGTTTTCTTCGCATGAGCAAGTTCTACTCCCGAGGCACGGTAATGTGTTTGGGATAATTGACTTCTTAGCGCTTCGTTTTCCCTGTCTCTTGCGTGTAGTTCGGTAACAGTGCGTTTCTGAAGGGCTTCGTAAAGCTTTTGGAACTCATTATCCTGATCAGCCGCTTTTGCTTTTACTTGCTGGACATCTTCTTCCATCGTTTTGAAGAGTTCTTGCACTTTCGTAAGCCTATCGAATGCGTTATCCCTTTCAGCTTTTAATTTTGCAACCTGATCTTCACGTTCTTGGAGGTCAGTTGTTAGACCCTCGTAATATTTCTTAAGGAGATCGTTGGCGTCTACTTCTGTCTGCAACTGTGCTTGTAATTCCATACGATCTTGGACAAGCTTGTCAATCGCAGTTGTTTGTCCTCCGAGCATGCCTTCAAGAGTATTTTTAGCCTGTTGCTCCTCAACGATCAGCTCTTCTTTTTCGGCCAAGGTGGCTTTTAGCTGCGCGATCTCATCGGACAACTTTTTAAGATCCTTCTCGTATTTAGCCTTCATCGCATCAACGCTCTGGACTAAGTTTTCCCAGCGCTTTGTGAGCCTTTGCATTTGGCTTGCCTGAAGGGCTTTTTCGGCTGTGTAGGTGAGTTTTAGGAGCTGAAGTTCTCTATCTTTTTGGAAAAGTTCTGCTTGCAGCTCTTCATTGTGCAAGGCAAGAGATGGGTGCGCGTGAAGTTCAAGCTCTCTAAGCTGGTCTCTAAGTATCGCAATTTCTTTTATGTGCGCATCATCTCGGAGTTTTGCAGATTCCCAATCGGAGCTTCGCGCGTCCCGCGCTTGTTTCCATTTAGCCTCAGCACTTGCTAATTCATTTGTCAAATACACAATTTTTGCGCGCTGTTCTGCTATAAATGCAAGATTTGCCTCTCTCTCTTCATCACTCTCAGGGGGCACATCTTGTAACTCATCAGCATCAGCTGGTGGTGCTGCATTTTTTCCTGCGTCGTTTAGTCTTAGGAGTAGATTGTGCACGGGTTCAGGTTCAGATCCGCTGGATGCTCCACTTTCTACGGATGATTGGCTAAAGCGACGTTCACGAGGATTTGGTGGACTCTCAGGTGAGGAACGAGACGAGTCTGTGCTGACAGCATGAGGGACAGCGGCTGCAGGTTCTCTATCGCGTGCAGGAGCGCGAACACTTCTTTCAGTTGCAACGCGAGTTGGAATGAATCGGTCTGCGATGCCCAAAATTGTTTCGCAGCATCTTTGGACATCTGGATTGGTTACTGCTTGTGCTTAACCACGATCGAAGGCAAGAGCCAGTCTATTGCCGTGTACTCTCACGATATTGAGGGTGTGCTCTTTTGTAAGAGGCAGGTGCAGGGCCTTGAGAAGGTCATTTGTAGCGTTTTTAAAGTCGCGCTTTCGAAAACCCTGGCCATCAGGAATTACAACACTACTAATTAATTTTCCGATTGAAGACATAATTTCCTTAATTATTATGATTTATGCAT
>JBIOJU010000228.1:0-2717 GCA_044451165.1 Chlamydiales bacterium
ATCTCTCAGCCCGACTCTGGAGAAGAAGCGCTCAACATCGCTGAAATGCTCGCCCGCTCCAACGCAGTCGACGTCATTGTTATCGACTCGGTAGCAGCTCTCGTTCCAAAAAGCGAGCTCGAAGGAGAGATTGGCGACTCATTCATGGGGCTTCAAGCGCGCCTCATGTCGCAAGCCCTTCGAAAACTCACCTCAACTCTTTCCAAAAGCAACACATGCGCCGTTTTCATTAACCAGATTCGTGAAAAGATTGGCGTCATGTTTGGCAACCCCGAAACAACATCCGGCGGCCGGGCTTTAAAATTCTACTCCTCGATCCGCATGGACATCCGTCGTATCGGCAGCATCAAAGGAGCTGATAATGTCGACATTGGCAACCGTGTAAAAGTAAAAGTCGTGAAAAATAAGATGGCTCCGCCCTTCCAGACAGCAGAGTTTGACATCCTCTTCAATGAAGGAATCTCTCGCATTGGATCGCTTCTCGACCTCGGAGCCGATTTAGGCGTTCTTGAAAAGAAAGGAACATGGTTTAGCTTCAACGGTCAGCGCCTGGGCCAAGGAAAAGAGGCTGCCCGCGAAGAGCTCAGAAAAAATCCAAAACTATGCGATGAGCTAGAAAGGCTTACACTCGCAGCAGCCATGGAAAAAGGCGGTCTCCCCAGAAAAGAGTCCGCTGAACCCGCCGAAATGGCTGAAGTATAAAACTAAAAATTAAACAGCATATTTAATTTTTGTTAATCTTGCGTTTTCTTAATAAAACCCGCATAATTGTTTTACTTTTTAGTAAATGCGGGTAAATGAATGAATGGAATCGCGCAAATAGGACCGAGCAGTCAGCCCCCTGTTATTCAAGGACAGTCTCCCGCAGCTGCTCCGGCTCGCGCGGGCGCCAGCCCGGACGTGCCAAGAAGTCCGGGAGGAACTCTAAAAGAACTCATTACCGTCACCACCTGGATTGCAGCAGCTATTCTCTATTCTCCTCTCTTTGCTTTCGGAGCAACTATTGGCGCAGTAGAGTTCATGTGCATTTTACCAATAGGAGCTCTCGTCATATGGATTGAGGGACTTCCTGCCGACAGGGGGCGCACGGAAGAGCCGGCCATACTAGAGCTATCATTGTTGCTTCCGATAGGAGAAGAACTGATATTTAGGGGCTTACTTCAACCTTTTTTGGAATCTCAACTCGCCGCTTATCTGCCCGCTATGGAATATACCTTTCTTGGCGCACAGATCACACTAGTCACCATCACTGCAATTGCCATTACCGCTCTGGTTTTTGGTCTTTTTCATCTTACAAACGAGGGCGAAGTCGCCCGCATCAATGCAATTTTTGCAACCGTTGGTGGCCTTTCGATGGGATACGTCAGATCGCGCTACGGTCTTCTGGCTTCCATTGCACAGCACATAACTTTCAACCACCTCGTTTCCTGCTTAAGATTCATCGAATTTTGGTCTAGACGAAATGTGACTGTAGCCCCATGAGCGCACCTAGAATTCATCAATTACCCCCTCAACTTGTCCGGAAAATTCATGGGTTTTTGGATGTATCCGAGGTTTTCTCTTCCCAAGAGGTTTGCAAAAGGTGGAGATCCGGCCTCGATGACCTGGTTTCGCTCTTGGTGCGAGATAGAATCCTCCCTTCTTTTGTCTTTCCTTCTAATGGAAATCGAAGAGAGGCGCTCAAAACTGCACAAAGCGAAATCTACAATCGAGTTACTCTCTGGGCACCCGCCGAAGCAATCAAACCATCTTTAGAAAGTAGTCGCTGCTGTTTTACACTCTTCAAAAACCAGCTGTTTATCGGTATTGGACCCAAGATCGAGGTGCGAAAAACCTCTACAAATGAGATTGAATATTCATTAAAACCCATCGAAAACATCTCCCATTTTACACTGATGAAAGTTCTTGATGACCAAAGAATTGCGGTGGCGTGCGAGCAGCTCGAACTGCGTAAAAAAACACTCCTCATCTTAAGCCTACCAGCTGGCAAGGTGATCTCTCGATTCGACTATGATGTCAGAACCATGGTCACCTACAGAGGCTCGCTCTATTTCGGAACTGCGGCTGGGAACGTCTATTGTCAAGCCACTCGAGATGGTGAAGCCACTCTATTTTCTTTCTGGGGAGACACTCGCAATCCCGTTTGTGCACTAGCAACCAACGAGCGGTTTCTTGTGATTTCCCGGCGAAAGGGACGACCAAATGTGCATGACCGCATATCCAAAGAAAAAAAATTCTCTCTTCCCGCATATAACCCTACTGACCAGATCTTTCATTGGAAAAGAGATCTATTCATCTGGGGAAACGCAAAAAGAGAGACCTTTGTCTACGATGCCGCCACTCAAAAGATATTAGCCAGACTCGTCCCCGTAGCAAAAAAAGATGCTCTTGCTAAAGTAAACAACCTCGCAAGCCGTCACCTCTTCTCTTGTTTTGGAAATCTGCTTGTTTCAATTAGTGCTGACGCTCTACGCATCTTCGATCTGGTAAGAAAAACACACCTTCATACTTTCAAAACTGGAGGGCGCAAAGAGCTCGGTTTTGCAGATGGAAAACTGTTTGTTCTTGTCCAAAACAGTGGGCAAAAATCTGAAATGTTAATGGTAGATTTCTGGCCCAGAAGAAATCCAAAGATGGAAGGAAAGATTTAGCTCTTATCTTTCAGACTTTCGAGCATGGTGCAAAGCTTTTCGAACGAAGGAGTGTCCAGCTTCAGC
>JBIOJU010000229.1:0-2699 GCA_044451165.1 Chlamydiales bacterium
ATGAAGGGAGAGCCATGCGGCGTTGGCACGCTTTTTCTCATGCCCTATCGCAAAGTGGCGCACCACTGTCTTTTCAATCTCATCATCGATCCAAAAAAAAACGAGACCGCAATTGGTGCTCCACTCTTAAACAATCTAAAGCATCTTGCTAAAACCTATTTTCGTCTGGAGATTCTCCATGCAGAAGTGTACGAGGGAAATTCGATGATCAAGCTACTCGAAGGAGCTGGGTTTTCCGAATTTGCAAGGCAAGAACGATTTGTAAAAGAGGGAGAAGGTCGCTATTTGGCAAGGGTATTATTTGCATGCAACCTATAGAATCAAAGATCCGCATTAGGGTGACAAAACCAGAGGAAGACGCGCCACATCTAAAGCGCTGGCTCTCTGAGCCAGGAGTGCTCCGCTGGTTTCCGATGTATGATGAGAGGGAGATCGATGACGCTGTACGGATTTGGGTGGGATATTCAAAATTCGAAGCTTGTTTTACTGCGGAATGGGAAGGGGAGCCTTGTGGCATTGCTAATTTTTATCTTCAGCCCTACAAAAAATTAGCACACCAGTGTCTATTTGCCATCATTGTCTCTGAAAAACATCGAAACAAGGGAGTGGGAGCTGCGCTCATCGATTATCTGCTGCAATCTGCACCCAAATTTAAGATCGAAATATTGCATCTGGAAGTGTATGATGGTAACCCTGCGATTCGCCTATACAGACGCAAGGGTTTTGTTGAATATGGCGTAGAGCCCCGTTTCATCAAAGAAAACGGCCAGTACACCTCAAAAATCATGATGCAAAAAACACTCGCTGAATAGAAGATGGGGAACTATGAATGATGAGAGATGAGTGATGAGCGAAAAGAAAGAATTAGTCCAGCTCTCTTCCTCTTCACTCTTCCGTTCGTCACTCATCATTCATAGCTCATAGTTTTCTTATCTTTTGTTCATCACTTCTTCAGGAGTAGCATGGCTGGCCATAGCAAATGGGCGAACATCAAACACCGCAAGGGTAGGGCGGACGCCGCAAAAGGAAAAGTTTTTTCACGTATCACCAAAGAGATTATTTCCGCTGTCAAACAGGGCGGGACAGACCCTAAATCAAATTCCAAGCTGCGTCTTGCTCTGCAAAAAGCAAAAGTAGCAAACCTTCCCTCCGATAATGTCGAGCGGAACATCAAAAAAGCGAACAGTCAAGATCAAGCCGACTACGAACAAATGACCTACGAACTCTATGGACATGGAGGCGTGGGTATTGTGGTAGATGTGATGACCGACAACAGGAATCGGGCGGCATCTGAGATGCGCATTGCAACTAATAAGCGGGGGGGAACAATTGCCGGACCAGGCTCTGTACTCTTCAACTTTGAAAAAAAAGGTGTCATCCAGGTTCCCCAAGGGGGCGTAAAAGAAGACGAGCTCTTCTTGGCGGTCAGCGATGCCGGCGCAGAAGATTTTGAGGCAAATGATGGCCTTTATCTGATCACCACTCCTCCAGACCTCCTTTTTCAAGTGAAAGAAAAAATTGAGCAGCTAGGCGTGAAGTGCGAATCGGCTGAATTGGAGGTGATACCTAAAATTTTTGTTGAGTGTGATGCAGAAACTGTTAAAGCAAATCTTGCATTAATCGACTGGCTTGAGAATCTGGATGATGTGGATGCGGTTTATCACAACATGAACTTAGCTTAAAAGTCTCTTCCTGCTAAAATCTCTCTGAAATGTCAACCTCATTGAAACTGCGTGGCCACGAGCAGACTCTTACGCTCACTGATTTTTACAATTTTGTTGAGCGGAATACGCCCAATTCTGAAGACATCCTCATCGTTGATCATCCAGAGATGAGAAGTCGATTAGCAAGAAGTCATGCTCATGAAATTAGAGCAGAACAAGCAAAAAGTTTCTTGTCGAGACTCTTCTCTCTTTCTCTTTTTGCGAGTGAAGATGAGCAGAATGCAAATCGCGCTACATGGCGTGTGTTTTTAAGGGTGATGGGCGAAGAGGAAGGAGCCGATGGTTTCGTTGTTAATTCGAGGCTCGAAAGGATCGCCCGTCGATATAAGATTGATTTTCGTGCATTGGCACCAACTGGGCGTCCTTTAACAGTTGAGAACATTGAACAATATGCTGTCAGCAGCGCAAAAGTTTTTATTGGAGAGGTGCAGTCACTTACTCACACAGACCCCTATCGATTGTCGAAGGATGCTCTGAATCAATATGTCAGGAGTATTCAAAACACGCGGCTTATTAACCGTGGCGCGCAGCCAGAACGGGTGCATGGAGGGCCTGATACTTACGGCGATCTTTTTTGGCATAGGCCCCTGCATTTGGATCGCAAACGCGTGCGTCTTTCACTCACGACAGAGCATCTCACACTTCCAGTTGAGATTGCGCGCCAATATCCCTATCTGGTTTCCGATCTTCCGTGGGTTGATCGGATGGCAAAAGTCTTCTCCAGCATGGAGATGGAGATGGGTGAGCTCATCCCTGTGCCATCTCATGGGGGAGTAGATCAATATGTAGTTTTTAATAAAATTGGGACCGGGGATGGTTTAGTAGCGTATGCGCTTAAATCCGTTGCGCAAAATTCTGATCTTCTCCCCCTTCTGATCTTTCGTCCATCGCAGTCAGCCGTATTTGCCGCAGAGGATGCTGTAGAAACCCTGTTTAATGATATGGAAGCCAATATTGGAGAAACGGGATACAATG
>JBIOJU010000230.1:0-2688 GCA_044451165.1 Chlamydiales bacterium
CAATTTTTAACATCGGGATAGGTTCATTCAGACGACTAAATAACCTTCTATACTCCGAGCTAGAAATGACGGATCACGCAGGGGTTGATTGTGATTTTCCCTTATTCCGATAAATGCTTTGTTGCTCCTGGGACATGCGTTGTCATCCAACAAGGCTCTTGCAAGTGAAGTTTCTGCTGGTATGACTTCATCATGAATAATTCCTGAACTATCAGCTAATGCTCCATGGGCGCGAGCCGTTTGCATGATAATTTCTGGTGCTTGAAGCCGTTTTGAAGATTCCACTGAATCCATATTCCATCCTAAAAATCTCACCAAGAATCCCAAAAAGGGTTTACCGGTAATGATAGAAGCTGTAGCTGCTAAACTAGAAAATGTCCTGCTTTTGACAAACACATATCTAATGCCTTGTTGCAATCGATGTGTTCTTAGAGCGTCCCCCTGAACGCCTCCTCCGATAGAATGTCCATATCCAATAATCTCTCTTGCGCCTATGCCGTTGTGTTGGTCTTCTAAAAGTGCGAGCATTGCTTTATACGCTTTAGCCATGGCTTGTCTGTTGGGCAATCCGAGGCTCGCACCTACTCCAGGATAGTTGAATACAATCGCATTGCCATTCACCTGAGTCAGGATGCGCGTAAACTCAGAATTGTTAGCTAGTTTATTCTCATAGAATTCGCCATTTCCATTTGAAGCCAATACCCATCTTCGATTTCCTAAGGTGGACGCCTTTCCGACAATGGTAGCGTCAATCTTGTAATCATCAACTTCAACAGTGATACGCTTATATTTCCATTCACCTTCGAGTGCAATACCTCTGCGGCTTTCATTCGCATGATTTTCTGGAAAGAAGCGTGGGTTTGAGGCTGGCAATAAAGCAATTTTACCAGCAAGGGCATGTAAAAGCTTGTAAATGATAATCGGAAAAATGACGATTGATAGAATTCGCTTTACAATCCTGATAATTTTGTATTCCGTATTCCAAACATAGCTAGTGGGTAAGGCTGCCTCTGCAGCTAAATCTCTTGCGGTAGATTGCAGATAATCAGGTGCATGATAAAACGCGTTTTGTCCATGCACTACATCCCGAAAAGAAGGCACGCGAATTGCATTAGACGAAACTCCTGAACTCATACAATCTCCTGGTTTGGAGTAAAATGATATCACATTTATTAGACGTTTTCAAAGATTTTAAATTCAAAATTTCATTTATTATAGTAATTTAGTAATCTTTAAATTTATTGATAATTAATAAATTTATCATACTAAAATTTTAAGTGCTATACTATCTCGATTTGGAGGTAGACCACCACCTTGAAGAATCGGAATTCTGACAAAGAGGCCTTCGAAATTTTCGAAGCAAAGCCGACACCGCCAGAAACCGATTCTTCAAGTTGGTATTGGTATTACATTTGAAAAAAGATTTTCCAAAAAAAACCAACAGGCATACAAAAAAGGTAGAAGGTAGAGTGTCAACTTTCAAATCATGGAGGGCTTATGATCTTTGATAAAACACTTCAAAAAACAGAGCGCTGGTTAAACGAGATAGCAGAACTCATGGGGTGGAGGGATAAGCAAAAATCCTACGAAACCCTCCGTGCTGTTTTACATGCTCTCAGAGATCGCTTAACTGTCGAATCTGCTGCAAAATTTGCCGCGCAAATTCCCATGCTTGTTCGCGGCATCTATTATGAAGGATGGGTTCCTCAAGAGACTCCGTCAAGCTTAAGAATAAAGAAGAGTTTTTTGATCTAGTCAAAAAGTCCTTACAAAAAACAAATCTCCTCAACGAAGATATGGAAAAATTAGTGCGCTCTACTTTTCAAATTATCAGAAAGAACATCGATGAAAACGAGCTAGAAAAGCTCAAAGGTATTCTGCCTCACGCCATTGCAGACTTGCTGTAGAGCGACTACGAAATAGTCGGCTCGACATGTTTTTTTACGGCCGCCCAGTATTTACAAAAGTTGCAGCTCTCTGTAGGTGCTGGGATGGCGTCTGCTTCAAGACATTTTCGAATCTCCAAAAGGGTTCCCTCGATCCAGCTGTCATTGCCAACGTATGGAAGTAGAGAGATGTTAAATTCAAGCCGTCCTTCAAAACTTTCTCTCCCTGCATCTGCGTTGCAATAAACAAAGTAACCTGTTTGGGAAACGCGAAATCCATTTTTTTTCAGAAGCCACTGATAAATTTCCAGCTGATTTTTCAATGACTGACGATACTCTTCGTCCAAGGAGATCTCTTTGCTAGTGCTCGTTGCCTTATAGTCGGCGACGATCAGCTCACCCGCTGAGTTGATCCAAAGATCATCAACTGCTCCCGTAACAATAAAGTTTGATGGCTGATGGAAATATTGCACACCCTTAAAATTCTCCCGCCACTCATTTAGATTCGGATGCGCAAAAGGAACCGCATCAATTCCATGCTTGATGAAAAGTGGATGCGGCTTGCCTTCTACCCTGTACACGTCGAATTCTTTCTTGTAGAGAGCATCAACAGCCTTATTGAGAGTAAAAGAAAACCCTGGCGGCTGATCTGTGCCACATCTTCGATCCAGATAAAAGCAGCGAGCGCAGTCTAGAAAGTCCTGGATCTTAGAGCGGCTAAGCTTGAAAGGTTTACGCTCATCTCCTCGAAATAAATTTCTAGATCGTTGCTCATTATATTTGCTTGTCATTCAAAACCACG
>JBIOJU010000231.1:0-2673 GCA_044451165.1 Chlamydiales bacterium
CACTCCCCTGTTTCAGAATGACACCGCCAACCTGGTACTCTTGAACCGCGCGTCTCAAATCCTCGCGGTGATCTTCCCCACGCAGTTGACACGCTGGCATGATCAGCAGCTGGCCGATCTTCTCTTCGCGACTCATTTTGGCAAGCGTCTCTTCTGCCCAATCGGCAAAGCTGTGAGAGGCAAAAAAAAGAAAAAGAAAAGAAGCAAGGATCGACCCTCGCCGGGTCGGCACGATCGCGGCTATCCGCCGCGGCACGATGGAAAAAAAAGAGAATAACCACCAACAGAGGTGGAAAAAGTGTTTTCTCTGTGGTGTCTTGTCTCTGTGGTGAACTTCTTTCTTTGTCCCCATCGTGCCGCCGCGACAAGCGGCGATCGTGCCCGCGATAGCGGATCGTGCTTTTTTCTCTTTCTTCATTTGAAGAAGTGACTGAGGAGCCTGTGCAGATCGTTATAGGTGAGATAAACGAAGAGGGCGATCAGGAGGACGATGAAGGGAACAATAAGCCTCTCCATCGTTTTTGCCTTGATGGGTTTTTTGGTCACTACCTCGACTGCTGAGAAGAGAATATGCCCACCATCGAGTACGGGAATCGGCAAGAGGTTAAAAAAGGCGAGGTTGAGGCTGATGAGGCCCATCCAGAAGAGAGCTTCTTTGACGCCATGAGCCCAGCTTTGATGAATCACTTGCACAATTCCAACAGGTCCTGTCATCCATTTGGGGCTTAATGCACCGCTAAAGAGAGATGTCAGGGTACGGCATGTCTCCTTGAATGCATCGGAAAAAAGAGTGAACGGCGAAGGGTTGTAGCGGACGTGAAGGTCTAGTGGTGCCATTCCCAACTTGAGTTTCTTCTGGTCGAAAAAACGAGCAGCTTCGGCTTTTGCTTTAGGATTTTCAATGGATGCGATCTGTTTTTTAATTGCGTTCTCTTTGTCCTCAACATGAGTTCTCTGTCCAGGGTTCAATGGAAACTCGTTCATCGCAACAGGAGTGACAGGCGAAAGAAGAAAAAAGTTTCCCGCATGCTGCACTTCTTTCTCAGTGCCAAGTGAATGAATAATTTTCTCAAGCGTGTCCCACTGCACATTTTCCAAGAAAAAACGATCGACATTTTTCCAAGAGATCACTGGCAACTCGTTAAATCTCTCTACGATGAGACGCACCTGTCTTTTTTGGACGGCTTTTAGAAGCTCGACCGATGAATTGATATGCACTCCGTCGACTGCAACAACTTTGTCACCAGGGACGAGGGGGATTTCGATAGGCGAGCGCGCACGATCTGCGTAGTTACACTCTTTGGAGTTGTCGTCGAGATAGGTGGCCGCCCGTATCACAGAAGCATCATGTGCAAACGCATAGGGAACAAAAAAGAGTTGATCGATGCGATTTTTTACCGCAGCTTCATGCTGCCAATCGTCCAATTCTGCACGCTCTGGGTTGGAAAACTTTATGTCGGCGACCTTCTCACGAGGGATGCGCGTTAAAAAGACCTTGTCTCCGCGTTTTACGGTGAGGAGTGTTTTCTGTTCGTTGAGCAGCGTGATAAACTGCGTCAAAGAAAAAACAAGCTCCCCATCTATCCAAACAATTCTGTCTTTATCCTGAATCCCACTTTGATAAAGCGGCGCTCCTGGCTTCTGGCTTTCTGAGCGCGCCTGGTCAAAGAGCAGCACACTAGCAGGTCCTAGAACACCAATCGTCTTGAACGAGGGATCTGGGGAAAGCGGGCTCGGATAGGGGTGTAGAGTATAATTAAAGGGCTCCCTTGTAAGGGTTGTATAATCGATCTTTTCGCCTTGAAGGGTGGCGGTATCCTTATCGGTGAAACCCGCATAAATAATATCCTTAAAGCCCTGAAAAGGGCGGCCGTTGTAGGCGGTGATTTCATCGCCTGCCCTCACGCCATTTTCGTAGAGTTTTGAGCAGGTATCGACCCAACCGATGAGATGGGTAAACTCGGCAAACGGTTTTTCTCTTCCTCCTGTGACCCAAATAAGGGAGAACGCCACGAGGGCAAAGATGATGTTTGCGACAGGTCCCATTATCGCGACTTGGATCCGTTGCCAGGGGGTTTTTCCAAAAAAGCCATCGGGGATCTGATAGGGTTCGACCGCTCCCTTTTTTTCCATTCCTTTGATCCGGACAAAACCGCCTAAAGGAAGCCAGCCGACTTGCCACTTTACTCCTTTGTGCTCCCAAGAGAGGATCGGCTTGCCAAATCCGATGCTAAAAGCCTCAATTGTCATGCCGACGCGTCTTGCCATGAAGTAGTGGCCAAGCTCGTGGATAAATACAAGAAATCCGAGTCCGAAACCGGCGAGAATGAGGTAAAAAATGCTATGGGCCATCGTGGAAACTCTTTAGCTATTAGTTGATAGCCCCTGATGATCGCTGGCAAGCTCTCTTTTCCACAAGATCTTTTTCGCTGCCAAAATGAGAAGACCTTGGCGTGGGGCAAAGAGCACAGAGGCAAAATAGAAAATGCCGATCACGGCAACGACAAGTCCAGAAGTGGAAAGAGCAAGCGCATAAACAGAAAAGAGGTGGCGCGAGAGCGCAACTCCAATGAGTGCGGCAAGCGATCCAAAACCGGCTGCCAAAAAAATGAGCGGAGGAAGTCGATGGGTAAACAAACGAGCTGTGAGAACGGGTCCCACCAGAAAAGCCAA
>JBIOJU010000232.1:0-2664 GCA_044451165.1 Chlamydiales bacterium
GCTCGCTGAAGTTGCAAAAAGAACGGTTCGTCTGGCCACTACTATCCTGCTTGCACCGGTCACTCTTGTGACAGCACTTGCAGGCGGCGCATTGCAAGTTGCAGGAAATGCGGTCTCGCCCCACCCCTACTACTACATCAAAGGCGAGGCTAATGCTCCTCGAGAAGAGAGAGAGATCTCTCTTATGACACTCAACACTTGCATGTTCTGGGGTAGCCTTCCAATGCTTTTTGGAGGAGTCTCACCGGCGGAACAGAGGGTGCAGCGGATTGCAGACCTGATCAAGCAGATCAACCCAACAGTTTTTGCTGGCCAGGAGGTCTCCTTTAGAGCAGGTTTACAACTTGCCAAAAAGCTCAAACACAACTATACGCATATTTTTCTTAATATTGCCCCCAATCCTTGGCGACTCGAAAGCTGCCTATTCCTCGCGATGCGCGGAAATCTTGCCGCCATTCCTTACTTCAAAGCTTTCCCGAATCAAAATGGAATACGTCGCGGCTGGTTCTGTTGCACAACCGAACGCTTTACTGTCATTACAACACACCTTACACCCGGCAAAGAGCAACCATCCCAACAAATGCGACATACACAACGGGTCCGCATTTCTCACGACGTTGGCCAACATCTCCATCAATCTTCCATACCCCTCTTTCTCCTTGGAGATTTGAACTGCGCACCAAAAGAGATCCCCTTCGACTTTATCTCCAATCTGTTTTGGGATGAGTATGATGAAACAAGGGTGGACGACAACGCAACCTGCACCAACGAGCTCACCAGCTGGATGCGCGGCAAAAAAAATATCCAAGCGGACCGGTATGAATCTATTGATTACGCGCTAGTCACAAGGTCTTCTCTTTCCTCTCCGAGCGCCAGCGTCTCGTACATTAAAGTTAAAAAGGTAGAGACCTTTGATTTAGAACGCCCCGAAAAGGCATTGTCAGACCACCATGGGCTTCTTCTCACCGCGACTTTAAAAAGTTAGAAAAGTGTCTGCCATTCTCTCGGCTCGTGCCTTCAACACGCTTCCTTCAGACCTACTTTTTAGCTTCTTCGCTCTTCGCTAGCAGTGCAACGCCTAGCTTTGCTAAGATTTCTTGGCCAAGCTGAAAGTTTGCCTTCAAGAGCCTTTCCACTGTGATCGGACCGAGCTCCTCTTTGAATCTTTTTTGCAGTAGAAATTTGTGACTTGGAGACTCAATGAGAGCAAAGGCGCTCTTAGAGTCTCCTCTTTTTAGTGCCTCTTCAAGGCTATTTACTAAAATAACGCGTTGGTAAGTTTGGTAGATGCTGAGCATTTCAGGATCGATGATGTGTAAGCCATACAACTGATCCAATATGGGATGGAGCCTGCATGGAGGAGGCATCTCTTCCTTCGAAAGGTGTTTTTTAAGAGTGCAGTAGAAATTGTCATTCATTGCCCACCCAACGCGGGTCCGCTCTCCTATTCCATCGTTAAAACATTGTTGAGCTCTTACCCTGATTTGATAGTCCATGCCTCGATATTTTTTTGTCATAAGGGCAAGAGAAGCTTGAGCATGCGCCGTAAACGCTTTCTGAACGAGAGCAGCAACTTGCAAATCATGGCGTGCTACAGCTTGAATAATTATAGGGCCGATATGGATAGGAAACGCGGGTTGTAAAGTAGTGCAGATTGCAGCTTGAGTAGACATCATTCAACAACAGTCACTATACACAAGTCACTTTCGCCCCACAACAAATTCTCTAAAAGCCGGGTCCTGTCGGATACCGTCAAAGCAGTCTCATTTTTCTATAGAAAAAATTTAAAAACAGTCTTAAGATTTTGCACTTTGTAGTTTTTTGAAAAGATATGCCGACAATTTCTGCAAAGTATGGAGACATGAAGTTTAGAAGAGCAAAAATCGTAGCTTGCGAAGCTAGGCCGCGTTACCACGTTTGGATCCGTTTCGATGATGGTCTTGAGGGCGAAGTCGATTTAAGCGACTTGGTTGGAAAAGGTATTTTTGCAGCTTGGAAATCTGTGGAGTTCTTCAATACCGTCAGGATCGATCCAAAATCAGACACCTTGTCATGGGGTGAAGAGATCGATCTCGATCCCTATGTCCTGCGAGAAAAAATCTCGAGATAGAAATAAAGAGGTCTTTTTCTTTGAATGCTTTGAAGGACACAGTCCAAACTACATCACGCTAGATCTCTATTCTTACTTGTGCTTGCCAACAAACTCCTTGAACGTCGGATCCTGACGGATACCATCAAAGTACTCCTCTTGCAGCACTTCTGGTAGATTTTCAAGGCCCTCTTTGAGAGCAGTTTGGAGCCACCCAATACATGCGGTGAGATTTTTCAACACTGCGGCGGCGCAGGCGTTGCGCAGAGCGGTCTCCACACTGGGCCAGGTTTGAAAGCAGACTCCTCCGATCTGGACGACGAGCGGAAAGTTTTTTTGGTCAAAAGCTGCTTTGTGAAGGAGGCATAGCGCATCGGAGGCAAGCTCATCTTGGATCGGAAGTAGCAGGTCATACGCTGCTTTCGAGTTCCCCTCTTCGTACAAAATATAGGCTAGGTATTGTGTGGCGAGGAGGTAGATCATCCCTTCTTTGGCACGCGTGCGGACCTCTTCGAACAGCTGTTTTGCTTTCTCCTTGTCTCCATCGTGAAATGTTTTTTCAGCAAGATCTAATA
>JBIOJU010000233.1:0-2642 GCA_044451165.1 Chlamydiales bacterium
CTTGCAAAAGAGAGGCTTCTCAAGCAAGAGATGCTTCTTACCCGCCTTGCTGTACATGAGAAAAAAGAGATCATACTTCCTAAGTCTCTACTTCTTACTTTTACGCGTGAGCTTGCTCAGCTTTTGCAAGCAGGACTCCCCTTATATGAAAGCCTCTTGACCGTTGAAGAAAAGTACCGCAGGCAAAAGCAGCATCCCCTGTTTTTGGATCTCTGCGATCGTTTAAAGGGAGGCGCTTCCCTCTCCTCCTCTTTGATGCGCTACCCAAAGAGTTTTGATGCGGTCTATCTTTCTCTTGTAAAAGCGGGAGAAGAGAGCGGATCGCTCCCTGAGATCTTTGAACAGCTCTCCCTTCTCATTACAAAGCAGCTCCGCTTACGAAAATTGCTGATCTCATCGATGACCTACCCAATGATCCTTCTTGTTTTTTGCATGCTCGTCACAGCGGGCCTTCTCTTTTTTGTTGTCCCTTCCCTTCAGGAGCTATTTGAAGGTAGGGCGCTTCATCCCCTAACGCAGCTCGTGCTAAATGTGAGCAAGTGGGTGAATGCGCACGGCTTATTTCTCTTCATTTTTTGTGCAGGTGCCTGTTTTTTTCTTATCTCACTTTTCCGCTCTGAAAAAGGACGCGTCCTCATACAAGGGATGAGTTTGAAAATTCCTCTTGCAAAAACACTGCTTATACGATCTGCTCTTACCCGCTTTTGCCACTGCGCATCCCTTCTTACGCAAAGCGGAGTACCGCTTCTTGATACACTACGCCTCTCTAGGCAGACGATGAAGCTCAAACTCTTAGAGGATGCCATCGAACGGGCAGAGAAGAAGATTGTCGAGGGAAAGTCGCTCAGTCAAGAGCTTAAAAACTCCCCTATGATTCCCTCTCTTGTGATCCGCATGCTCAGCATCGCCGAGGAGACAGGGAGAATGGGCTCTATTTTTCACAAACTCGCTGAAATTTATGATGAAGAGCTGGAAAAAAATTTGACGCAGCTGTCAGCCTATTTGCAACCAGCACTTCTTCTCACGCTGGGTGCAGTTGTTGGCTTTGTCGTGCTGTCGATCCTCCTCCCATTAACAGATGTCAGTTCATTTTTGAGGTAAAATTATGCAAAAAAGAAAAAAACGCCCGCTCACATTGATGGAGATCATGATCGTGATCTTCTTGATCGGGCTTATCGGAAGCGTCATCGGCTACAACATGAAAGGTAGCATCGACGAGGGAAGATTTTTTAAGTCAGAGCAGGCTGCGTCGCAGGTTCGGGAGATTTTACTTCTGGAGATTGCGAGTGGTGCCGATGCCTCTGATGTGATTGAGAAGCCAGGGCATTATGTGGAGCGATCTAAGCTCACTAAAAACGTGAACAACATCATGAAAGATGGGTGGGGTAATTTGTTTACAGTCACTCTAAAGAATAACGGTGACATTAAAGTCACAACCAACGCCGTCGAGAATTATAGAAAAAAAAGAAAAGTTAACAGTAAAGGTGTAGTTGAAAAAGATCATAGTGATGATGAAGGAGTCCCCGAGAACGAGACTGCCGTTCACACTCCTTGAGGTCTGCCTCTGCGTTACGATCGTCCTTCTTATCTCCGGCTTTCTTGGAGTTAAAATTAAGGAGTCGATCGAACGGCAGCGCTTTCTTAGCAGCGTTTCAGAATTTGCGCGCGAACTCAAACGCATGCAGGGCTTTGCGCTTAGTTATCGGAGCGATTTTGGGATGAGAGTTTTTGAGGAGAAGGGAAAGTTTTATTACAAACTTTTCACCGACGAGCCTCTGGATGGTCCGGGTCAGGAGTTTTCGACAAAACGCTTAAACGGCCTCACCGCCTTAACTTTGGGCCATAAAAAAGTGAAAGCGATTTCCGTCGAGATCCATCCTTCTGGACAGATCGACCCTCAAGCAGTGGTGGGTTTAAGCCATCGTGACGAGGAGCGTTTTTTTGATTTAAGAGCCGCACTTCACATAAAAGCAGTCGAGAGATACCCTAATGAATCATGAAACTAATCAGTTCTGCCTTTAAAGAAGGGGAAAAAATCCCTTCTATTTACACGTGTGATGGGAAAAACATCAACCCACCTTTGGAGATTAGTGGCGTCCCTAAAGAGGCTAAAAGCCTTGCGCTGATCATGGATGATCCCGACGTTCCCGAATCGGTGCGGAAAGATAGGATGTGGGTGCACTGGATCCAATTTGACATGCCCATCTCACTTGTCCAAGTTAAGGAGAATGCTTCTCTCCCTGGTGTTGCAGGAAAAAATACGGGTGGGAAGTTGGGATACGATGGTCCCTGTCCCCCAGACCGGGAGCACCGCTACTTCTTTAAGCTCTACGCACTCGATACCCTTCTCAAACTGCCGCAAGGCACAAGTAAAGATCTCCTCGAAAAAGCCATGCAAGGGCACATTCTTGCGACAGCCCAGCTCATGGGCCGCTACGAAAGACAGTAAAGCCGGAAGAGGGGGATCGGGCACGAAGGAGGGAAAGATTGTCCCTCCAAAATTCATATCATTCGCAAAATACACGTGAAATCTGTCAGAAAATTAAAAAACCAGGTCTTCTTTCTTTCGTGCCTTTGCCCGTGCCCGCGTGCGTGCCCGATCCCTTCTCCTTCTTCTCTTCACTTCTTCTCTTCACTTCTTC
>JBIOJU010000234.1:0-2620 GCA_044451165.1 Chlamydiales bacterium
CGGTAGAGGTATGCGCCGTAGAAGAAGGTGAGCGGAAAGCCGGAGAGGGAGACGATCGTGAGCACGAGAAGGGCGGTTTCTGTGACCGAGCTGTTATAGAGCGTAAGTGAAAAGGCGGGATCGATGGTGGAGTAGGCAAAATTGGGGAATGTCCCAATGACAAAGAGAATGATTAAGCAGAGGATAGAAAGACACGAGAAGATAAAAGAAACTCCATACCAGGCTTTTTTTAATGCATAGAGCAGGATCCCGATCGAAAGAAAGCTCATCAGTGCAAATGTGCCTAAAAAGGGGAATTTGAGAATCGGATGAATCATATGTGTGGCAAAGACAAGAGTGGTCACTGTGGTTGCTGTCCAGAGGAGAAGAAACAAAATCACAAGTCGTTTTGCCCAGCGGCGGATTTTATGTTGAAACGCTCCCTCTGTTTTCATGAGAAGAAAGATACTGCCATGCATCATAAACAGTGAAAGGGCAAAGAGAGAGACGAGAACCGGGTAGGGCTTGAGAAGGTCTAGCATATCACACTGGATATTGCCTTTTGCATCGATTGGAATACCTTGAATAAAATTTCCTAGAGCAAGTCCGAGCACAAGAGCAAGAAGAAGGGAGGCGCCTGAAAAACAGATATCCCATGTGCTTCTCCAACGTTTGCTTTTCTCTTTACTCCGAAATTCTACGGCGGCACCACGCAACATAAAGCCAAAAATGAGCATCATCACGGGTGTGTAAAGACCTGACATGAGTGAGCCGAACACTTTGGGAAAGCCAGCAAATAGAACTCCTCCACCGACCACAATCCATGTTGTATTTCCATCCCAGACGGGACCAATCGCATTGATCATGAGTCTTCTCTCTTCATCTGTTTTTGCAAAGAGGTGAAGAGACCCAACTCCCAAGTCAAAGCCATCGAGCGTTGCATAGGCAATGATAGAACCTATGAATACGAAGTAGATGACGAGTTGGAGTACTTCGAGGTTAAACATGCTTTCCTTTCTCTTCAGTCGGCAAGGGTTTGAACGGATCGCGATAGATTAGCTCCTCTTCTTCCACATAGGGCCCATGACGAATCTTTCGATCGAGAAGGTAGAGAAACATGAAGAAAAAGAGAAGATAAACAGTGACAAACATGGTGAGTGAGCCGATCATTTGACCCAGAGTAACGTTGGCGGAAAAAGCATCTTTAGTTTTGAGGAGTTTATAGACTGTCCACGGCTGCCTGCCCATACAGGATGTAAACCAGCCAGCGATGTTTGCAACCTGAGGAGCGACTGCTGAAAGAACAAGAAAACGCATCACCCAACTTTTCAAATTCCAGCGTTTTTTCCACCACATGTAAACACCGATCAGCGCTGCAAAAAACATGAGTATCCACATCACAATCATCAGGTGGTACATTTGAAATACGACGGGGACACGCGGCCACTGCTCTTCAGGGAACTGATCGAGACCCCGCACAGGGGTTTCAAAGTTGCGATAGGTTAAGAAGCTTAAAAAACCCGGAACGCCTAAGCCATACACTTGTTTGTTCTCACCATCAACCCACCCAAAAAGGTAAGCCGGAGTGTAGGGCCTTGTTTGATATACCCCTTCAAGGGCTGCAAATTTTTCGGGATTGTATTTGGCAATTTTCCCCGTGACATTGTCTGCAGAAACAAGCTGTAGCATTGTGGAAGAGAAGGCTACAATCACGCCGATTTTCATCGAGTTTCGCGCAAACTCGAGGTGTTTGTGTTTCATGAGATAAAAGGCGGCAACACTCATGATGAGAAACCCCCCGCTCATCCAGGCGGAGAGAAGCACATGCGTGATGTGGCTTAAATTAGAGGGATTCAGAAACATTGCCCACCAATCTGCAACCTGTGCGACAACGACGCCATCGGGCTCTACGGCAAGGCGAAAGCCTGCTGGGGTATGCATCCAAGAATTTGCGCTGACAATCCAAATTGCGCTGAAGTGAGCGCCGAGCGAGACCATGATGGTCGAAAAAAAGTGCACCTTTGATGATACACGATTCCACCCAAAGAGGAGTATGCCTAAGAAACCAGCCTCAATGAGGAAGGCGAAGAAACCCTCCGCTCCAATAACGCTGCCGAAAACATCGCCGACAAAGCGTGAGTACCTCGACCAGTTTGTTCCCAAAGAAAATTGGAGTGGAATTCCAGTGCCGACGCCCAAAGCAAAGGTAAGTGAAAAAACCTTGAGCCAAAATTTTGTCAGCTTTTCCCAGAGCGGGTCTTTTGTCTTCAGATACATTCCCTCCATCAAAATAAGCGCAAGGGAAAGTCCAATGCTTAGGGGAGGATAGATGTAGTGGAAGGTAAGCGTGAAGGCAAACTGAATGCGCGATAAGATCTCAACATCCATAAGCCGAGAACTATAAAGGATGAACAATAAAATGGAAAAGAAGAAAAGTAAAAACTGATCGTTTTTTACTCTTCTACTGGTACGACTTTATCGAAGAGTTCACTCTTGCAGTAGATGGGAGCATTGTACATGAGTGCAAGTATGATGCAGTCGCTCGGTCGCGCATCGATTTCTACGATGTGCCTCTCCTCTCCGACCATCTGTTCAAGAAAGAGACGGGCAAAGTAGATCGTGTCTTCAACATCACTGATGA
>JBIOJU010000235.1:0-2616 GCA_044451165.1 Chlamydiales bacterium
AATATGAGCAGCTATTTTTTAACATGCCACTAGCTTAGCACAAATATAGAAGATTTGGCAAGAGAAATTAAGTAAATGAGAGAGAAAGTTCCTTGATTCTTAAAAACAAGTCCCTAAAGGCACAAACGCTTATTTCGGGCCTTTTATTTTGTGATAAAAAAACGGCCGCTCTCCAAAACTTATTCAAATTTGATCAAAGCTGATCAATGAGCAAGTTTGTGGCAGGAAGCAATCACGCTTCCAGTTTAATTTCTTGGCGTTGCAAAATTTGCAGCTCATGCCCCCGCGGAGTTTTTTGAACTCCACTAGGCAGAGCACGCCAAGCCCATCTTTCATTAACTTGAAAGAGGCCCGAGCAGGGCACTTGCGAAACAAGTGTTTCGCATTTTTTTTCAAGATCTCGCAAGATCTTTCTGAGTCCATTGATAGCGGCGTTTTCATCGCGTATATGGACAATGCGGCAACAGGGGCAGTTCCATTGACGAATCGAAGGAGATAACCCTTCAATGCAGACATAATCACACTTACTGCATGTTCTGGTTGTTCCTTTTTCATCATATTCGAGGAATAGCTTTCCTGACTTAGCGGCTACCCAACGAAGGGTCTGTTTGAAGCGTCCAATGAGCGATTGGTTGTTCATGGCGCGCCTCATAGCTTTTGTTTCTCCTGCTCCGTGCGGAGCATAATCGCCAATGCCAATGCCGTCATAATATTTGCATATTTGATGTGCGAGAGTCGACAGATACGTCTTTGTTTGTTCTTGTCGTTTATGTCGGAGTTTCTCTAGAGCGGTTTGGTATTTGCGCCATCTTTTGGATGGGATATATTTCTCCTTGTAAATATTGCCTTCAGGATCAGTGAAGGTGAGTTTTTTAGATTTTTTAAGGCAGCGGTCTCTCTTACTTTTTAGCTCGTCCATGCGCTTTTCGTAAGTTTTAAGCCAATGGGGGGAGGCAATTTCAATGGCTTTGCCTTCATTGTCTACTCCATAGGCTAAATTCTTATGATTGGGATCAAATGCGATGATCCGGTTTAAAGGTTTTTCTAAAGGAAGCTCGATTAAAATGGTGAAGACAGCATAGTAAACAGAGGCTTGTTTGACGATGCGCAGATTACGGATCGTTTGATTTTTAAGGAGAAGGGGATCCTTAAGCGTAAAGGTTAGAGAGATCCTTTCCCCTAATGAAAGGGTGAGCTGATTTTGATTTAGTTTGAATCCTTTGTTTGGTTCATCATAGAAAAGGGAGAACCATCCCGCTTGCCAGGAGCGAAATTTGGGCCATCCTACTCGCTTGCCGGCCCTTTTTCCTTTTTTTGATTTTTGATGGGCTTGGATTGCTTGACTGAGACGGAGGGCTGTGTTTTTTAAGGGGGAAGAGTGTACCGATTTTAAGAAGGGTTTTTCCTTCTTAAGCAAGGGAATCTGATTTCTAAGTCCTCGTTCGGTATATAGAATCTTGGCAGATTCCAAATCCGCTGATTCAATGAACTGCTGCTTTAGAGTATGTGCTTTTTCCAGTAGATGATTGTAGAGCCAATTGCAGATCTTTGATTGTCCATCCAGGAAGCGAAAGGTCTGGCCATCTGCCATCATTTGAAGTTTGATCACTTTAACGCTTTCATTTGACATTTGAAGCAGCCTTTTCTAAATCTGCGATCAGCTTCTTATTTTTACGGCTTCGGGCTCCATAAAGTCTTGCCGAGAATACCGTGATGATTTCCAACACATCGGCAGCAAGTTCTTCTTCGAATGAGGGCTCATCACTATGATTGATTAAAGTGATTTCTATCCCTTTCATTTCACAGATAGCAAATACCAACTCTGCACCAAAACGCAGTAATCTATCTTTATGTGTTAAAACAAGGCGTCCAATGCTTCCATCCATGATGCGACCTAGTAGTTTTCTTAAGCCTCTCTTTTGATAATTCATACCCGATCCTAGATCAGAGATAATCTCAAAGGACCAGCCATGAGAAGAGCAGAACATTTCTAACATTTTTTCTTGTCGTTGTAAATCCTCTTTTTGATCATGGCTTGAAACCCTAGCATAAGCAAGGGTAATGCCTTTAGATAGCTTGTCAGGCCCTGTCGCTAAAGGGCGCATTTTGGAAAGATCATATCTACGCTGTCCACCCTTTGTTCTTTGGACTGCGATGTCTTTGCCTTCTCGTTCCCAACGTCTAAGAGTTTGCGTAGATACGCCCAGAAATTTTGCTGCTTCTATAATGCTTACAAACTTGTTCATATTGATAATATATGAGTAAGTTTAAATAAGTTCAAGAGAAACTGTTAAAGCCCATTTTATTGAATTAGAAACTCTTAAGACTCACCCACTATTAAATGATCGAGAAGTGGATGAATTGATCAAGGTGAGCGCATTTACTGTTAAAAATCGCGCCCAATTCACTTGATTCGTACCGTCCTTCATGATACATTACAGGAATGATTATTGATGGAAAGGGTATTGCTGCCCAAATCGAGGAAGAGATCAAAGCGAAGGTGCGCACATACACGACGCGCAAACCTTGTCTTGCTGTCATCCTTGTAGGCGCGCATCCTGCCTCGCTGATCTACATCAAGCGCAAAACTGAAGCGTGTCAGCGCGCGGGCATAAT
>JBIOJU010000236.1:0-2566 GCA_044451165.1 Chlamydiales bacterium
CATCCCAAAATCGACAAAAGTGACAGGATAGGTGTTGGATGCAGCTCTATAATTCTCCCACCACCATGGCAGGAGCCATTCGAGATTTTCATCTGTTGCGACAAGAACTCCTCGTGGAAGTGTCGCCTCTCTTTGCCACTCAACACTCATCGAACACGCGATTTGAGATAATCGATTGTTTCTGCAATCTCTCTTTTCGACTCTTGCGGCGCCGATTGAAGCGAGGCTTGCGCCAGTTTTAGCGCCTCTTCTACGTTATTTTTTGTAAATAGGTATTGTGCCATCATCATCTGCACTTTCCAGAGATTTTCGGGATCTTTTTCTCCAAAGCGTTTCACATATTCGGCAAGAGGTTTTACCACGGTGACAGGAGTGTCTTTTTTCTTGACCCTGAGCGCGCGTGTTTGGAAGTCTAAAATGGCAAGGCGAAGATGCGATCCTTTAAGATTTTTTGGATCGCGCTGAATGATTTTTTCTCTGAGGAGCATTGCCTCTTGTTTCTGATCCGACTCAACTAGTTGGGTGTATTTTTCTATGAGAAAAAAAGTTCCTGTCTCTCTCGAGAGCCCCGCCTGCATTAACTGATCTTTGTAAACAGTCGCATTGAGATCGCGCGCCTTGACGTAGAGAGCTTCGAGCTCTTCGATCGTAAGAGGACGAAGATCCTTGTCTAGTGCATGAAAAAGTTCGCGATAATCTGCGATCATCTTCTTTACTCTCAGAGAAAACTCTTTTGGATTTAGCGGGAGATATCCCACCTTGAACATCTCTTCTTGCGATGGAGTGATGAAAACAAGGGTCGGGAACTCTTCTACTCCATACTTTTCTTTTAGCTGCAACAGTTCTGGACCAGAGCGCTTCGACTCCTCTGGGCAAGATAACCAGACAAATTGAACCTCATCTCTTAACGGTTCTAAGAAGGCAGGCTCGTTTAAGATCTCCCTTTCCAGCTTTTCCGACCAGGGACACCAGCCAGCGCCCATAAAAGCAAGAAGAAGGGTCTTTCCGCTATTTTGCGCGATGGTAAGGGAGTGCGCAAAATTCTCATTCCATACCAGAGATCTTTTCTGTTGAAAGAGAACTCGGCTCATCTCTTCGCGCGGCGCCGTGGGAAGAAGAAGCATTTTTCCATCAGCCTGAAAATCCGCGTGCAGAAGCAGACTAGAAAAAATCATACAAAATAGAAAAAGGCGTCGCATTGTCGGAAACCCCCGCTCTCCTGTAAAATCTCAGGCCCTAATCCTAGCTATAAAAAAATGTTTACATTTCCTCCAACGTTTATTTTGCGCCATAGACGCGAGAATCTAAAAAAGTGCAGCCTCCGCGGCTTGGAAAAAAGAGAGGATCTCCGTTTTTTCACCTATCCGAGACATAAACTACCAGACACGTCAGGCTATATCTTGCTTGCACTAGGGGCGCCCCCGCTCACGCAAGAAGATAAAGGGAGAGGTCTGCTTCTTCTCGACGGCACCTGGCGTTATGCGGAGCTCATGCAAAGACAGCTTTCCGCCCCCATCGAAACACGCAGTATCCCGGAAGGCTTTCTCACCGCCTACCCGCGCAGACAAGATGCATGTGAAGATCCCACCCGCGGCCTTGCCACCGTCGAGGCGCTCTTCATCGCCTACACGATCCTAGGGAGGGAGACAGGGGGGCTTTTGGACGGATACCACTGGAAAGACAAATTCCTAGATATAAACCGCGGAGTCTTAAGATGAAGAAGTGATGAACTATGAATGATGAGTGATGAGCAAAAGAAAGAATTACTTGGCCAGCTCTCTTCCTCTTCACTCTTCCGTTCATCACTCATCACTCATCACTGATCGTTCAGAGCTTCTTATCTCTTCGTTCCCTTCGGATTTCTTGACTCAATTGATGATCACGATTAAAACTGGCAGCAAAACCCTTGGGTAATTGCATGCATTTTGCGCATTCTCCGTTTGGATTTCTGAGTGGATTGACCACGACCTCGACCTTGTTAATGGGCTCCATTTTTTTTGGAGCTATGCTTGTTTTTGGATGGAGCTTTGAAAATCTCACATTAGCTTCAGTCCTAATAACTTTAGGTGCAAAAGCTTTGACAGAAAGATTTTTTTGGAAGCACATCTTTTCAAAAGAAATGGACTCAGAAAACATCAATGGCTGGCGCTCGCTGATCTCTATACACGCTCTTCTTTCAACATCTCGTATCAAAAGATCAATTATCGATTCGTTAATGGATATCACCTCAGATGTCTGGCTGATATATCTAGCCTTCAAAGTATCCGTTCCCGTCTCATGGTTATTTCTTGTTTATTTAGGTTCTCAAGCAGTAGCTGCACCAATTCAGGGAATTATTGCGGACCGTTTTGCGCGATATCGCCTGGTATCCATGATCATAACGGCGTTTGCAGTCATGACTTCGTTGGGTGTCAATGATGTCCAAACACAAACCCTCCACGTGCAAGCATTCGGGTTAGATAATTTCTCCAAATCTACACAAATGCTTCTCGTTATCGGTATAAAAGGCCTGCTCTCGGGCACGGCGGTTATGGCACGAGCTTCCATAGCAGACTGCATCCAGGAA
>JBIOJU010000237.1:0-2560 GCA_044451165.1 Chlamydiales bacterium
ATATATTGTATAAAAGGACTCATAAAAAAACACTGCAAAGTTTTTGTATTCTTTTTTTTATGTCTTTTTTGTTTTGTAGTAGACACACGAAAATTAGAAAACTTTATGGTAAAGTTTTTTCTTTACCGTAAAGCTACTTTATGGTAAAGAAAAAACTTTATGGTGAAGTTTGGCCGCTCGTAACTTTTGTCGGAGTCTTGGAAAAAGAAGCGGAGTCACGAAATCCCGTAGATTCAAGTTTAAAAAATATTTAATGCGTAAAATTTTAGTTTCAATTCGCTTTATTTGCGTTAGAACTAATGTCCCGCACAATACCCCCGCCTGACTCTCCTGGCAATATCTTCCCGTGCGATTTGAGCTCTTCATAACAAGTCTTCATCTCATCCACTTAGTTTCTACAGTTCGGTGCCGCTTCCTGCAATGGCGATTACAATCTTGGGCTTGACCAATCTGGCAGATCGGAGGAAAAAGCTGATATCACGCTCCGGTATACTCTTCATCTCCTCGAGTGTACCTTCTCCTCCCGTCCGGAAATCTGTGCTGCGGAGGCCACGAAGCTCGAATAGCCAGCCTTGTGTTGCCAATTCACTGTGCACTACTCCTTTTTGCCACTCAAACATTCTCGCAGTGATATCGCGTCACTTGCAATCTCTCTCGTCGCTGCACCCTTGATCATACTTCTGGCTGCGCATCATACCGCCTTTTCGCAGTTCAACTTTGGATCATGGAAACAGCGTCCTGAACGGAATTAGAATGACTGAGAAAAAAAATAGAAGAGCACTGTACCCAAGACACTTAACGAATTCAGCCCTGAACATAATTAGAATGGGAAATAGAAGAGACTTTACCCAAGATAGCTCCGATGCGGAGAGCAGCACCCACTTAACTGAGCTACAAAATCTATTAGCCCAAAACAGAAATTAACCCTTTTCTTACCACAATGGCCAAATCCATTGTACCTCTTTTCAAGTATCTTACCGATCCGTACATATTGGAAGCACAGATGCATCTTAGTGAAGTACATCTTTCCAGTGGTGAGTTGCTGGGTTCGATCGCTTCTGACACCCCCAATCCCTCTTGGAGCTCTGATCCTTCACCGGTAAGTTTTTTTATTTGTTTCTTTCTTGTCCCTTCGGTACGATATGCGTGCCCTGATAGCAGAAGTTTGCTTGTGAATCTTTGCATTCACCATTCTTTTACAAGATTGTTTCCAGGATGGCGCAAAGCGAACAGCATTCATCACCTTTAGCTCACATCACTTGTCAACAACTCCTCTCCGCGTTACACCTTTCGCGTTGCTCATGGAATCACGTCGAACTGTTGAAGAGATCCAAGCAGGATTGGACTTTGCTGAAGCTCATAATTTAGATGTCACTCAGGATGTCGTGGCCTGTGTAGACTTTGATGGAGGAAGAAGCCATCCCCAATGTCGTCTACCTGGAAGAGACTCTGCTTCCGGAAGATCCTACGCCTTCTCCACCTGCTTCATCCCGTAAAGATGCTTCTTTCGTCGTTCCTCATGATGTATCTGAAGAAGATGTAATCTTGGCCTTGAAAGCCCTTGCTGCTGAAGACTTGCCTGCAGATGCTCTTCTTGCTCCTCTGCCTGGAGAAGACCCTCCTTCTACCACCACCACAACGAACACCACTGTCACTACGTTCAACACACCTGATTTGGATGATGAGGATCCTTTGTTAGATCCTCGTGAGGATGATCTTGATGAGGGCTACATAGAGACGAGTAACCTAGATGTACAGGTGAGGTGCAAAAATAAAAAAATTCACTTTACCAAATATCCGAAAGCATAGTACCTGCAGAGTGTGTCCCAGGGAAGTCAGTAGTGGGAATCAAATCAAATACTCACAGTCATTGACCATCAACATTCAACCGCGCTTTCATTGCAGCAATCGCTTATGTAAGCGATTATCCGTTACCGATCTACAACGAACGTCGCACCAGATGGAGTTCGTCGCACTAGATGGAGTTCGCCATCTCGTAGTTGGGATTGTCCTAAGCTTTGGATTTTCACCATTCAAAGTATTCGAGTGACTTCGAGTAGATCTTGAAAATCAAAAAGGAGGGATTAAAGAATTCTCCAACTTATCGCTTCTAGATCAGAATTGGCTTCCTCTAGAGGACTCGTTTCTATATTTTGCGAAGGAAGATACAGCATCATATCAGATCTGGGTTGGTATTTATGGTGAAGTCTTCCTTCTGTTCCAGAGAGCCTGCCTCGTCCCGTGCCTTGCTTTCTGCCTTGCCTGGACCGCCCAGGAGAAGAGGAGAAGGAGAAGGAGGGCGGGGTTGGCCATTGGTGATGGTAGTTGATTGGCATGGAAATTTGTAGACAAGTTACGCGAAGGCTGTGCACGAACACCTCACCAAAGATGTAAAAAGTGGTCGGCCATCGTTTACCCTCAAGAAAAAACTTTATCAGGAAGAAAAGTTTTACGGTAAAGAAAAAACTTTACCATAAAGTTTTCTAATTTACGTGTGTTAGGAGCTGCTAACGTGTTTTCTCCTAACAGCTCTCGAACAGCCCGTGAAGCGGGAGAGAAG
>JBIOJU010000238.1:0-2560 GCA_044451165.1 Chlamydiales bacterium
AAAGCGGGACCACTTTTTGAGGGAGGAGAGGGGGTATTTGTCTTTGTAGGCCGCTTTGGGCCCATGCAACCGGACATAGACAAAATCTGTGGTGACGATCGGATCGGTGGTAAACCCGTTTAAATCATATATACAAAATCCGGTGCCATACTCCCTGAGAAGATCGTACACCTCCTCTACCAGCCAGCTAGAATTTCGAAACTCAAACGCGTATTTTCGTCTTTTGGGCAGTGCCTTTAAAAATGAGCGCAAGCGTTCTAGATTCAACTCCCAATGGGGCGGAAGCTGAAATAAAATGGGGCCGAGATGAGATCCTAAACCATCAACGCAGGAAAACAGCTTTTGAAGGGAGGGTTTTGGGTCTTTGAGGCGTTTGATATGCGTAATGAAGCGGCTGGCTTTGATCGCAAAGACAAAATCAGTCGGGACCCTTTTCGCATAATCCAAAAACACTTTTCTCTCAGGCAAACCATAAAAAGTTCGATTGATCTCAACGGTCTTGAAAAATTGAATGTAATGATCGAGATAGTTTTTCGCAGGCAAGCCGGCTGGGTAAAAGGGACCCTTCCAGTGCTCGTAATGCCAGCCTGAGGTGCCCGCAAACAGCCTGCTCTTTTTCACACGACCTCCAAGAGCGCCCGCTTCCTTTATTCTCATCCATAAATCGGCCCCACTTACTTGTAAAGGGGCCCGTTGTTCATAACTGCACAACTTTCCTGTTCACAACTCTGTCTACAGAATGAAATGATGATAAGTCGCGAGTTTTGATCAGAGGATTGACAACTTGTCGACAGAAGAATTTGTGAGGTGAAACTCGACTGTTATCGACATTTCCACACCCCTAAAATACGAAGATATTCTAATATATATCTAATATCTTATAAGTGGTGAGGGTGGTAAACGTTCACGTGCAATCAAATGTGATCAGCGATTTTTTCGAACTGAGCGAATTTGCGCATCGAGCGCTCTTCGAAGGGTGTGAATATCCTTGGGATGCTCTCATGCACCTCTCTTCTTATCTCAAAAAACAGAAGCTGGGCAAGATTGAAACGGAAATTCCCGAAGGAGTTTTTCTGAACAATCCCTCCACCATTTCGATCGGAAAGGGAACGGTCGTCGAGCCGGGGACCTACATTCAGGGTCCTTGCATCATCGGAGCTAATTGCCAGGTGAGGCATGGCGCCTATTTGCGCGGAGACATCATCACAGGAGACCATTGCGTCATCGGTCACGCAACGGAGATCAAACATTCTATTCTCCTCAACCACGCTGCTGCAGCCCACTTCAATTATGTTGGCGATAGCATTGTAGGTTCTCATGTCAATCTGGGTGCTGGGGTGATCCTTGCCAACTTGCGTCTCGATCACG
Source organism: Chlamydiales bacterium (assembly GCA_044451165.1). Classification (GTDB taxonomy): domain Bacteria; phylum Chlamydiota; class Chlamydiia; order Chlamydiales; family Rhabdochlamydiaceae. Next base: position 1,369 of record JBIOJU010000238.1, read on the forward strand.
GAAATGTCTCTGTTTACTTGGGAGAGCGCAAAATTGCAACAGAGCTAAAAAAGCTTGGTGCAATCATCGGTGATCGATCTCAACTTGGTTGTAATTGTGTCCTCAACCCTGGAGCAATTTTGGGCAAGGGCGTTCTAACTTTTCCTTGTCTTCATGTTGACGGTTATATTCCGCCGCATGCTAAGGTTAAACCCGCACAATGCAACGTGGTGAAGAAATAAATGACCTCTCTTCTTGTTAAGCCCGCGCCCTCTTCTTCGTTCTACTCTCAAAAGGACAAGATTGAGCGGGAAATTGCAAAGAGCATTAGTAGTTTTGGTGAAAAGAACAAGCTGCGCGATGCTGTCGAATATGCGCTCACGACAGGAGGAAAGAGATTTCGTCCTGTGATTGTTCTTCTGATCGCAGAAGCTCTGCAACACGGCTTGGACGTCTCTCATGCTGCCCTTTCTGTTGAGTTTTTTCACACAGCTTCACTCATTGCAGACGATCTTCCCTGCATGGACAATGAAGAGGAGAGAAGAGGAAAACCGACTGTCCATAAAGCTTTTGGCGAGACGATCGCGCTTCTTTCCAGCTATGCGCTCATGACGGCCGCATTTGAGAGAATTCACAAGAACGCGGTGGTGATGCATGAGGCCCCGCCCCCCTTCTCCTCGTATAGCGATCGCGCTTGTTCGATTGCGCTTGAAAGCGCGGCCAGGTGTGCGGGAATTTTGGGAGCAACCGGGGGACAGTTTTTAGATCTTTTTCCATCCGACCATAGCGTTGAAACGGTAAAGAAGGTCATCTTTAAGAAAACCGTGACCCTTTTTGAGGGAGCGTTTGTTCTGGGATGGGTTTTTGGTGGAGGAGATCTCACCGAGCTCGAAATCGTAAAAAAAGCCGCCTACCACTTTGGCATGGCCTTTCAAATAGCAGACGATATCACAGATGTTTTGCGCGATGAGAAGAAGCAAAATGAGATGAACATCGTCCGATTCATTGGAGAGGAGAGATCCCTACTCATCTTCAAAGAGGAGATGCACCGGTTTAGACAGGCCCTTCATCTGCTGAAGCTGGACACTCCTTCGTTCGAAAAGCTTTGCACCATGCTCGAAAGTCTGAAAGATAAGAGCTAAATCTTTCCTTCCATCTTTGGATTTCTTCTGGGCCAGAAATCTACCATTAACATTTCAGATTTTTGCCCACT
>JBIOJU010000239.1:0-2536 GCA_044451165.1 Chlamydiales bacterium
ATCGTGCCGCGACGGACAGTCGCGATCGAGCCCGCGCTAGCGGCTCGTGCATCTTCCTCTTTCTTCATCTTCTTCATCTCGGCTCTTGACTGGCCTAGCTTCTTTGGGTTCTTTCTATGACTTTTTCGATGAGTTCGATAGGAGCGAGGTCGACCGAAGAACTCGTTGCACCCAACTCTTTGAATTTGCGGGCAGTAACTAATACGCGCGACTCTAGTGAACCCATCGCTTTGTTGTAATGATCCACCGCCCCACTTAGTGAGCGGCCCATCTTCACAAAATGCTCGCTCATATCAACCGTGCGTTTATAAAGCTCGCCGCCCAGTTTTTCTAACGTTTCTGCATGTTGTGATAGGCTCTCTTGCTTCCATCCATAGGCGACTGCACGAAGAAGAGCGATGAGCGTGGTCGGTGTCGCGAGAATTACCCCCTGCTCTACGCCAATTTCTATGAGTGACGGATCAAATTCAAGCGCTGCTGAAAAGAAGGTTTCCGCCGGAAGAAAGAGAACCACAAATTCGGGTGTGGGCTGAAAGCGCTCCCAGTAGGCTTTTTTGCTGAGCGCGACCACATGCTGTCTAACGAGCCGCGCATGGTCCCTTAATTTTGCCTCTCGCACCCCTTCATCTTGTGTGTGGATTGCTTCGAGATAAGCCTCGAGCGGCACTTTTGCATCGACAATGACTTTTCTTCCTGCAGGAAGATGTACAATCATATCGGGCCTTAAACGACCCTCTTCATCTTCGAGATGGTTCTGTTCTGTGAAGTCGCAATGGTTCATCATCCCGGCAAGTTCAACCACCCGCTTCAGCTGGATCTCTCCCCACCGCCCACGTGCAATAGGAGAGCGGAGTGCTTTTACAAGTGTGGCGGTTTCATGGCGGAGCTGCTTTTCTGTTTCGACGAGAGAGCGCAGCTGCTCCTGCATCATCTGCTGCTCCCCTTTTCTCTCTTTTTCGATCAGGCGAAGTCCCTGATCTAGCTTTTGCAGAGACTCTTTCATGGGAGCGACCATCTCGGTGATCGTCTGCTGGCGTTTTTCTAGATCGCCCTTTGCTACCTCTTGAAATTTTTCTAGTGTCGCTCCCGCAAGCGTAAGGAAGGATTTGCTGTTTTTCTCGAGTGCTTCAAGAGAAAGAGCTTGAAAGCTCTGTTTTAAATTTTCACTCTCTTCTTTCAAAAACTGGTTGCGCTCTTCGAGGCTGCTCTGTTTGATCTTGAGCTCCATCCTTTCCCTTTCGAGTTCGGGAATAAGGGCAGATTTTTTTTCAGATAGCGCAAGGAGAAAAAGCGCTTCTTTGCGTCTACCTCGCTCAAAGAAGTAGAGAATAGCTAGCGCGATCAGAGAGAGAGTTAAAAGAAGTAGTGTCACTCTAGTTCGTCCTTATCGGGTTCAAAGTCTTCCAGTGTTTTGGATTTTTTGCCCGCGATGATGCGGATGATCGAGAGGATCCACGCAAACACGATGTATCCCCAGGTGATGAGCGCCAGCATCGCCGCGAAGAAATAGAGAATGCCATAGAGCACAAAAATCGCAACCAGAACTGTTAAAAAGACAAGCTGAAATGAGGGCACGCGAAAGTGGAGCATCTTCATGCTTGGAAATTTCCAACGGCTCACCATGAAATATCCCAAAACGATCATGAGAGACGTGAGAACGATCGCATGCATCTTTTCAGAGAGAGGAATAAGCTCCTGCCCGAGTGAAGATGCAAAAAAGAGATTTACTGAAACCGCGGCAATCGCTGCCATCGGGATGGGGAGCCCTGTGAAATGTTTTTTCTGCGCGTGGACAAGATCAGCGTTTCCCTTTGCTTCTGTCGCCTTAACATTGAAGCGGACAAGGCGTAAAACCCCTCCAATAGAGTAGAGCATGGCGCCTGTCACAGCAAAAAAAGACAAGCCTGTCCCTGGTGCAAGCGATAAACTTTTTAGAAGAAGGACAGAAGGGGCTACTCCAAATGAGATGGCATCCGCAAGAGAGTCGAAGATAAATCCAAATTCGCTCTCAGCACGAAAAGCACGTGCAACCGCTCCATCGACAAAGTCGGCAAAGGCGGCAACGAGGAGGAGAAGCGTAGAGACATGGAGAAGCTGATAAGTCCCTGACCCGGGCTCTACCATGTTCACCTTGAAGATCACAAAAAGCCCGCAGGCGAGGCCAAATGCGGTAATGATATTGGGTACGAGATAAATCCTTTTCACGTCGTCACCTTGTTTATTTTTAGTCTACCGGAAGCCGGTGACAAAGTGAAGAGACTTTGTGCTTTACGTATGAAGAGTTTTTTTTCTAGACTAAAAGCTTTTGGCTACTATATATGGTGTGTATATAAAGTTTACCCTACCACATCTAGTACTTGCAGGAGCATGGAGTTATGTCCAAAAAGACCTTTTCGTCTGTAGAATCTACTACCACGGAGCTTGTTTCTTCTCTAAAAGCAAAAGCTTTAAAAAGTGAGACGGCAACAATCAAAGAATTCACGATTGTGAAACGCAGTGGGGCCGTTGTCCCCTTTAGAAAAGAACGAATCTACAA
>JBIOJU010000240.1:0-2528 GCA_044451165.1 Chlamydiales bacterium
GCGGCGAGTGTTAGGCGCGGCTTAACAGCGGCAAACTGCTCTGTCATGGTGGCTGGAAGCACAAGAGGTGCTGCCTGTGTAATGGAGAGAATCTCTTTTGAAAGTGGATGCTTGAGATGAGAATACTGCGGCGCTCTTGCAAGCTGCATCAGGTGTTCAGGATTTTCAAACTGTTCGATCTCATATCTCAGACGACCATTCTCCTCGAGAGTTGTTTTTAATTCTTTGGCAAGTTTTGGCAGTTTAATCCGCATCTCAGTGACTTCGTTTTGCAGATCGATGAAGGAGTATAGACAAAATCCAAGAAAGAGAACACAAGAGAGCAGTCTTAAGACTAGGTTCATACCATCAATCCCAGCTTTTCAATGAAGCGTAGTTTAGCGCTACGAGCACGGGGGTTATCTTTAATCTCTTGCGTCGAAGGTGTGAGTGGTTTTTTTGTCAGGAGTCGAAAGTCTGAAACGATCCCATGCGCCTTTGCCTCACGTTTGGAGCGCGCGGGATACGCTGCGGCCTTGAAAATATTTTTCACGATTCGGTCTTCCAAACTGTGAAAACTAAGCACACCCAACCTTCCCCCTGGGGCAAGGAATTGGAGCGCTTTTGTGAGTGCAGTTTCAAGAGAGCCAAGCTCATTGTTCACAGCAATGCGAAGAGCCTGAAAAATCAAGGTCGCCGGATGCAACCTCTTTTTTCCTCCAAGACCAAATGCGGAAAGGATAACGTCGACAAGCTGTTTGGTGGTTGCAATCTGCTGTTTCTGTCGTGCAGTGCAAATGGCTTCTGCCGCTCTTCTCCAGCGAGGTTCTTCTCCTAACTCACGAAAAATCTCGCCTAGCCTCTCCTGAGGCCACTCGTTAACGATCGCTTTTGCTGTCAGTGTGGCATGAGGATTCATTCTCATATCTAAAGGCCCCTCTTTTGAAAAACTAAACCCCTTCTCTCCCTGGTCAAGCTGCATCGATGAAACTCCTAAATCAAAAAAAAACCATCTACCTGTTTAACACCCAACGCACCGAGCACACGATCGAGATCTGCAAAGTTGCTATGGATAAGCTCTACTTTCTCTTGCCAAGGGCTAAGTACTCGTTTGGCGATTTCTAATGCTTCGGGGTCTTGATCGCAGGCCACATAAGTTTGCATTTCTGGGTGCTGGGTCAAGATGGCCTTTGCATGCCCTCCCGCGCCCAACGTTCCCTCAAAAAACACCTTAAGTGGTTTTTCCTGTAAAAAGGTCAAAACCTCTGAGAGCATCACTGATTGGTGCGGCTCTCTTTTCTCCATGTTCATCCCGTTTCTCTCCGCTTCCGTCCGAATCAAGTAGGGCAAATGCATCCTCGCACATTTTTGCAAGGTCGATCTCCGAATCTTTTCCACTTAGCACGGCGTCTAGTTGCGCCTCGTACCGCTCTTTCGGCCAAATTTCAATCTTGTTAAGCACGCCCGCAATCACAATCTCGCTCTTAATATTCACCGCTTTTTTCAATAGAGGCGGAAGATGCACCCTGCCAATCTTGTCGCAGCTTGTCTGATGGAGCGTTGAAAAGAAGAGCGTGAAAAACTTCTGAAATTTACCGATATGCTGCTTCGACTGAAATCTCTGGACGATCTTTTCGATGTCACTTTTTCGATAGATTGCAAGACAGCCACCAAGACCGAGAGCAAGGCTAAATTCCAGCTGGCCGTTCTCGATGAGGCCATAGCGCATCTGTTGAGGAAGAACGAAACGTCCTTTCTCATCCAGTTTTGCCGAGACAGAGCCGCTAAAAAAGAAGCGAGACATAATTCATTTCCACAATTTCCCACACTGTATCACCCGACCCCTAACTCCGCAACCACTTTTGGAAAAACAGACCTGAAACCGCCCTGTTTTAGGCACAATTCAAAGATCCTAAATGGCTGTTTTCGAAAACCTTATAAAAATAAAACAGAAAAGTGGGAATTTGTGGAAATGAAGAAAAAAAGAAAGAAAATCCCACCATATAGAAGGTGTTGTTGCATAAATCGGAAAATATTAACACCGAGCGCACCGAGAACACCGAGATGAAGCAGCAAATAATAGGACGACCAGCGTGGTCATTCTGTCATCCTGCAATTTCTCCTTCTTTCTGTTCGGTGCTCTCGGTGTGCTCGGTGTTTAAGAATGGATTTATGCAACAAAGCCCACATAGAAGATGAGTTGTCCAATATATTTCTTTCTTCTTTGTGCCTTGGTGTCTTTTTCTTTCTTTGCGTTTAACTCTTCTGTGTTTAGTTTCTGCTATTGTTGCTTTTGAGGTTTTTTCTTATTTGCTGCGGATAGCAGCAGAAGAGTTCTTTTTTTGCCCCTCCCGCAAAAAAAGATTCCTCTCTCTTCCTCTGTGTCTCTGTGGCGGATTTGAAATAATTTGTTGATAAAAAGAGTAGGTGAGCGCAAATGGAAAGAAAAGGAGCGCTCATATGGCAAAGACGATCGACAACCTCGGACCAGATGCTTCTTCGCGCTATGCAGAGGATAAGAGGCTGTATGACGAGAAGTGGGTCAAAGA
>JBIOJU010000241.1:0-2519 GCA_044451165.1 Chlamydiales bacterium
CTACTATGGGGGAAGGCCGGCTAACTTCTTAGATGTGGGGGGCGGCGCGTCCAAAGAGAAGATCGCAGAAGGTTTTAAAATTCTCCTTCTCGACCCGCAAGTCAAAGCAATCCTCGTCAATATTTTTGGAGGAATTATGAACTGCGCGACTCTGGCAGAGGGGATTATTTCTGCTGCATCCGAGCTCTCGCTAAAAGTTCCTCTGGTGGTGCGCATGGAGGGGACACACGTCGAACAGGGAAAAAAACTGCTCGAGGAGTCGGGACTTCCGATCACGACAGCCGACACCCTCGAAGAAGCGGCATTAAAAGTAGTGGCAGCAATCAACAGCTAAGAGTGATTTATGGCAATTCTCGTAAACAAAAAAACGCGCGTCATCACACAAGGTATCTCGGGTAAATCGGGGCGCTTTCACACTGAGCAGGGGCTGCTCTACGGAACACATTTTGTAGGTGGCGTCACTCCCGGGAAAAAGGGACAAGAAGTTCTTGGACTGCCGGTGTTTGACACAGTCATCGAAGCAAAAGAGGCTCTCAAATGCGACGCCACACTGATTTTTGTGCCTGCCCCCTTTGCCGCAGATGCCATCTTGGAGGCAGAAGATGCAGGGATTCCGTTAATCGTATGTATCACGGAGGGGATCCCAATTCGAGATATGCTCGAGGTGAGCCGTGTGATGCGCAGCAGTAAAACAAGCCGTCTCATTGGTCCCAATTGCCCAGGCATCATCACGCCGGGCGAATGTAAAATCGGCATCATGCCCGGCTACATTCATCAGCGGGGCAAAGTAGGAATTGTCTCACGTTCAGGAACGCTCACCTATGAAGCTGTCTGGCAGACCACTCTTTTGGGACTCGGTCAGACCACCTGTGTTGGAATTGGTGGAGATCCATTAAACGGAACCAGTTTTATTGATGTCCTAGAACTCTTTGAAAAAGATCCAGAGACAAAAGCCGTTCTTCTCATTGGAGAAATAGGAGGAAGCGCGGAGGAAGAAGCAGCCGAGTGGATCAAGCAGCACTCTACCAAACCCGTCGCGGCATTTATTGCAGGCGTCACAGCGCCTCCAGGGAAAAGGATGGGGCATGCAGGCGCGATCATCTCGGGTGGTAAAGGAGATGCTAAGGGAAAGATGGAAGCGCTGAGAGCAGCGGGCGTTGTTGTCACTGAGTCACCAGCAGAAATGGGGCTGGCTGTCGAAGAGGCTCTCCGCAAATGATTCAAATCCCCGGCCGCATTCCCATCTTCATCTATCCCACTTTTTGGATCGTTGCAGCGCTCATTGGCTATGTCAATAGCATGAGCTTGATGGGTACCGTCATCTGGATCGGGATTATTTTTGTCTCGGTATTATTTCATGAATTTGGACACGCGCTCACCGCTCTTCTCTTCGGGAAAAATCCGCGGATCGAACTTGTTGCCTTTGGAGGACTCACCTACCACGAAGGGGAGGATCTCCCATTTTGGAAACAATTTTTTGTCGTATTGAATGGTCCTCTATTTGGCTTTATACTCTTTCTTATTTCGACTGCGCTTTTACATTTTTTTACTTTTGAAAATGAGATGCTGCTCTCGGCTCTTAAGTCGATGCAGTGGGTGAACCTCTTTTGGACCCTGCTTAATCTTCTTCCCGTGCTTCCGCTCGATGGCGGTCAGCTTCTGAGAGTCATCTGCGAGGGATTTTGGGGAATACGCGGTTTTAAATATGCGCTTCTTGCCAGCATGCTCATTGGTACTGGTCTTTCGCTGTTTTTCTTTCTCAATCAATACTTTCTGGTGGGAGCGATTTTTTTTCTACTCGCCTTCCAGAGTTTTGACACCTGGAAAAAGAGCCGTTCCATGTCCGGCCGAGATCGAGACAAGAAGCTTAAAAACCTATTAGATTTAGCTGAAAAAACATTTCACGATGGAGACAAGGAGAAAGCAAAACAGCTGTTCGAAGAGGTCCGCACCCGTGCCAAAGAAGGGATGATCTACCTCCTCGCCACACAATATCTAGCCTATATTTTGTACGAAGAGGGGAACTCGAAAGCAGCGTACGACCTGCTACTTCCGATCCAAGATGAACTTGCCTCCGATGCGCTATGCCTCCTTCACAAAGCAGCTTTTGACAAAAAAAACTTTCCGCTCGTCGTCCAGATCGGAGGAGTCTGCTTTCAAACCTGGCCCAGCGTGGAGACCGCTCTGCGCAACGCCTGCGCCGCCGCAGTTTTGAAAGATCTCACCGCATGTATTGGGTGGCTCCAGACCGCCCTCAAAGAAGGGTTGGAAAACCTGCCGGAAGTGCTGCAAGAGGAGTACTTTGATGAGATAAGGCAAGATCCTGCCTTCAAACAGCGATTCCCTCTAGAATAATTTCGTGTTTTTCTATCTGGAGAGTTTTTCTCGCAGGACATAGGGATCAAGATCGATCTCTTCACCCCACGACAAGGTGTCTGATTTTGGATCGATTCTGACTGCATTGAAGAACTCCACAGATTTCCAAGCTGCAAAAATACCTTTTCCAACCAAGTCGCTTA
>JBIOJU010000242.1:0-2509 GCA_044451165.1 Chlamydiales bacterium
AAAGAATATGGCCTGGCTGTTCCCGCGGGTGTCAACCTCAAAATCCTCGAGGAGACCAGCAATTCGGCCTACCTCGTCCTTCCAAACAAACCTAAAGAAGAACTTTCAGAAACAGAGATGAAAAAAATGGTGGCGGCAGGAGCTGCTGTAGGCTGGCTCTCAGTCATCACAGAAAAATAATCAACCAAGGACACTCAATGATAAGCAAAGCTGAGATGGATAAATTTCGTAAAGCGTGGGCAGAAGTTGTTGCTCGTGCATGGAAAGATGATCTTTTTAAACGCAAGCTCCTCACTCGGACAAATGAAGCCTTGAAAGAATATGGCCTGGCTGTTCCCGCGGGTGTCAACCTCAAAATCCTCGAGGAGACCAGTACTTCCACCTACCTCGTCCTTCCAAACAAACCTCAAGAAGAACTTTCAGAAACAGAGATGAAAAAAATGGTGGCGGCAGGCGAGATTGTCTCTGCAAAATGGGCTGTAACAGAAAAATAGTTAACATGCACCTAAAGCTCGGGGAAAGGGTCAGCTTGAGCGAAGAGGAGAACGGAGAGATCCGTCTCACTAGCTCCTGGTCAACCCTCTCGTGGAAAAACGCGACGCCTGCTCTTCGCTTCTGTCTCAGGCAACTTGCCGAGAAAGGTGCCCATGAAGAATCGCTCATCGACGAGCTGTTCGAAGAAGAAGGAGATCACTCTTTAGCACTTCTCTATCACGCCCTTGCTCAAATGAAAGAGAGGGCGTTCCTTCTGCTGACTCCGTTCTGGCAGGAAAGCCCATTTATCACGCTCAGACCAATTGCGCCTCACTACACTTGGCATGAAGACGCTGTTGATGAGACAGAACCTTTCGTCCTCACGCCCTACACCTCTTCATTTCAAAAAAACGGCGAATGCATCATGGAAACCCCTCTAAATGCCGCATACGTCATTTTAAGAAGTCCTGAAAGCATCTCACTCATCAAAGCACTCAAACAACCCATCCAACTCAACCAGCTCTATCAAGCTCTTCCACATCTCCCTAAAGATCTAATCACACACTCTCTCAAACTCCTCAAAAGCGCAAAAATCCTCAGAAGACGAAGAAGTGATGAACGATGAATGATGAGTGCTGAACTGAAGAAAAGAAATCCGGAAACAGGAACGCAATCGGTTAACGTTCAAAACCTAAGGCAACCAGCTCTCTCTTTCGTTCATCACTTCTTTAAGGTCCTTCTTTGGGGATCTCTTCGAAGGAGGAGAAGTGCACGGTGTTTTTGGGAAGTGATGACATCTGTGGATGGGAGAGGGGCGCAATGAGCACACCCTTGACACCTGCACCGACGAGCGCTTGAAAACCACGAAGAGAATCTTCGAACCCGATCACCCGGTCATGAGGGGCAGCGTATTCAGTGATTGCCTTTTGATAACATTCTGGGTCTGGTTTCGGATTTGTATACTGCTCGCGCGTAAGCCAATGAGGGATCGAGGTGAGTTCTGGAAGAAGCTGCTTAATGCTCTCAATCTGTTCTTTTGTCGAATTGGTCACCACACACTGCTTCACCTTTTTGCGATGAAGTTCTTTCAATAGAGAAGCCACACCCGGCATAAGCGAAAGTTGTCCTGCTTGAAGAAGTTCCATATAGGCCTGCTTTTTTTCGGCATAAAGAACCTCCCAGCGAGGCTCCTCTGCCAACAACTTAGGAAATTCCGCATAGATTGCATTCTTTAGCCCATTTGCATCAAAGTGGGCCGCCGCAAAGAACCGCTCAAGCGTCCATTTCAGTGCGCATCCACGCCTCTTGCACATCACCACGTAAGCTGCAAAATGCAGCTCTTCCGTATTAACCAGAAGCCCATCAAAGTCAAATAAAAACAGCTGATAGTTGCGAATCCATGAGTGTGGCATAAGAGATTAAATCTTATACAATTTCTACTTAAAATAAGCAGAATCAATTTGTTTTTTGATGGAATTTTTATGCAAGACGCTCAACATCAAAGTGATATGAATTTTAAACCCCTGCCCCCTGCTTTTTATCAGAGAGACGATGTAGTGCAAATTGCACGCGAGCTTTTGGGGAAATGGATTTTTACAAAAAAGGGCAATGAAATCACGGGCGGTATGATTATCGAAACAGAAGCCTATGGTGGAGTTTCGGATCGCGCCTGCCACGCTTACAACGGAAGAAGAACACCGCGAACGGAAGTCTTATACAAAGCCGGCGGCGTTGCCTATGTATATCTCTGCTACGGCATGCACAATCTTCTCAATTTCATCACAAATGTTGAGGGAGAGCCAGAAGGGGTGCTCATTCGCGCCATCAAACCCACTCATGGGATAGAAATCATGCAAGTTCGAAGGAAAGGCAAAACACCCCTTATTTCTGGCCCCGGAACGGTCACTCAAGCTCTCGGCATCACACGCGCATACTATGGACTCTCGCTCTCCTCCTCTAAAATCTGGGTCGAGGATCGCGCCATAAAAATCCCAGCAAAAAAGATAGAAATTACCCCCCGCATCGGAGTCGACTA
>JBIOJU010000243.1:0-2508 GCA_044451165.1 Chlamydiales bacterium
AGACTGGTTTGGGGTAAATGTTGAGGTTTTTCGGATCTTGAAGGGATAATTTTTTTTCATGATCCGATTTTTCCTTAGGAAAAATCGGATGGTTAATAGCTAGGAAACACAGGGAAATATGCTAACAAACGAGCTGCGCCGCGGTTTTTTAAACTATTTCAAGCAGAAGGGGCATGCTCTGGTGCCTTCCTCTCCTGTCGTCCCCCACGACGACCCGACCCTCCTCTTCATCAATGCAGGGATGAACCAGTTTAAGGATCTCTTTTTGGGAAAAAGTCAGCGCGACTACAAGGCGGCTACTACCTCGCAAAAGTGTATCCGCGTAGGCGGAAAGCATAACGACCTGGACAATGTCGGCCACACAAGTCGCCACCTCACATTTTTTGAGATGCTCGGCAACTTTGCCTTCGGTGACTATTTCAAAGAGAAGGCGATTCTCTACGCGTGGGAGGTCACCACTGAGGTGTATGGGTTTTCTCCAGATCAGCTCTGGATCACCGTCTTTGAACAGGATGAAGAAGCGTTTCTTCTCTGGCAACGGTTCATGCCCAAAAACCGGATCGTCCGCATGGGCGAAAAAGAGAATTTTTGGGCGATGGGCGATACAGGCCCCTGCGGCCCCTGCTCCGAGCTGCTCATCGACCGAGGACCAAAATATGGAAATGCAGCCTCACCCAAAGAGGACGTTTCCGGGGAGCGCTATCTCGAGTTTTGGAACCTGGTCTTCATGCAGTTCAACAGAGACGCCTCGGGCAAGATGACACCGCTCCCCTCTCCTTGCATCGATACAGGCTCTGGGCTGGAACGGGTGGTCTCTCTCAAAATGGGAGTCGACTCGGTTTTCGCAACTGATATCCTGCGCAGTCTCATCGCACAGGTAGAAATGATTTCGGGAAAGAAATATGAGAAAGATGACGCTCACGCACCCGCCTTTCATGTGATTGCCGACCATCTCCGCGCGCTAGCCTTTGCAATTAGCGATGGAGCGCAACCGAGCAATGTGGAGCGCGGTTATGTTCTGCGCAAACTTCTCAGACGTGCAGTTCGCTACGGAAGAACCATCGGACTACAAGAGCCCTTCCTTGCAAAAATTTTGCCGCGGCTCATCGCAACAATGGGCAGCGACTACCCCGAATTGAGAAGCGCACAAGGAAGAATTGGAGAAGTTCTCACCGTCGAAGAGGAGGCGTTTTTGCGCACCCTGAAAAAGGGGGGGAACATTCTCAATACCATCATAGAAAAAGCAGAAAAAAATCCGCGCAAGGAGATCGGAGGAGAGGAAGCGTTTAAACTAAAAGACACCTATGGCTTTCCTCTCGAAGAGATTCTTCTCATTGCAAAAGACACGGGTCTTTCAGTCAATTTAGAGACTTATCAACTCCTCGAAGAACAAGCAAAAGAAAAATCGAAAAGCGCCCACGTCGTCCACTCCCAGCAAGCAGAAGAGAGTCTGTTTAAAACTTATGTTGCAAAAGACGGGCCTTGTGAATTTGTGGGTTATACCGACACGACTTGCGAAGGCACGATCACAGCGATCGTACGAGATGGAAAATTTGTAGACTCGCTTTCTGCAGGAGATGAGGCGCTCATTATTTTGAACAGAACGCCCTTTTATGCTGAGAAGGGAGGACAGATTGCCGATCAGGGAACCCTCTCTCACAAAGATGCGGTTTTTACTGTGCAAAGCTGCACAAACCCCTACGCCGGCGTCATTGTCCATGGCGGCAAGCTTGAAAAAGGCGCCTTAATTGTGGGCGAGCCTCTCCTTGCGCAGGTGGATGAGAAAAGAAGAAACGAGATCGCAAGGCACCATACCGCGACACACCTTCTCCACTGGGCTCTCGTGAAACTTTTGGGAGAGCATGTGCGTCAAGCTGGCTCCCTTGTCGAGGTCGACCGACTCCGCTTTGATTTCAGCCACCATAAAGCAGTAACCCCACAAGAAATCCGCGAGATCGAAAAAATTGTCAACGAGAAGATCCGCGACAACACGCCCGTCAAAGTCTACGAGCTCTCCTACGAAGAAGCGCAAAAGCGCAGCGACATCAAACAGTTCTTCGGAGAAAAATATGGGAGCAAGGTGCGTGTCATCGACATCGACTACTCCAAAGAGCTGTGTGGCGGCACCCATGCGCAAAATGTGGGAACGGTTGGCTATTTCCGCATTTCCAAAGAGAGCAGCATTGCAGCTGGTATGCGCAGAATTGAGGCGGTGTGTGGAAGAACTGCGGAGGAGTTTGTCTACCAGAACGAAAACCTCTTTGAGCAGAAGCTGAGCGAGAAGGATGAAGAGGCAAAAGCTCTTCGAAAAAAAATAGAACTGCTTAACCGCGGGCGCATTAAAGAGATGGCACGCACGCTCGTCACAGAAATTAAAACCTTTGGTGCCAGCGCGTTTCTTGCATCCGTTGTCGACCTCGAATCCGACTCATTGCAACTTTTAGCAGATGATCTTGCCTCCTCAAATCCCTCGCTTCTCCTTGTTCTTGCCCTGCGAGAGAAGGAGCG
>JBIOJU010000244.1:0-2497 GCA_044451165.1 Chlamydiales bacterium
CGGAGATGTGGATCACCCGCTCGAATTAAATAGCCGTTCAATTTCTCCTAGACTTTTCTGCTTGGTCTCAGGGAGTTTAAAAAAGAAAAGGATCAGGGCCAATAGGCAAAAAAAGGCGTAAATCATAAAAGTGCCTTCGATGCTTAGCGCCTTCATCATTGGAAGGAAAGAGATCGCGATCAGATAGTTGATGACCCATCCCATCGCACCCATCAACGTCATCGCATGCGCTCGCACCTTCAGCGGGCTAATTTCATTGATCACGATAGGAGGAATTGGACCCACTCCAAGGGCAAAAAAAGCGATGTAGAGCAAAATACACGTGATCGAAAGGGTGTCGAGCCATGGTGGTTGAAAAAAGCCGACAAGCGCAATCGCTAGCAGACAGCTGCCCATCCCCGCAAATGAGGTGAGAAGAAGAAAACGGCGGCCAAACTTATCAACAATCGAAAACGAGACCAAGATGGAGAGGAGATAAACGACTCCAATAAACACGGTCGAAAGCAAAGAGCTTTCGACTCCGACAAAGCCGACGTTTTCAAAGACAGTAGGAGCAAAGAAAAAGATCGCGTTAGCTCCAGACAATGCTTGTAAAAAGGTGAGAAGCAGGACGATTTTGAACCTCGAAAGATAAGAGCGCTCTATTAAATTTTTCCAACTCGAAGAAGCAAGTTCTGCTGTTTTTTCAACACTTTCTTTAATCGAGAAAAGCCCAAAAAATTGGACAACAGCCGGGATAAGAGCAAGGGCAAACATCCACCTCCAACTCGAAGAAAACGAGAGTAGATAGCTCGATAAGTATGCCAAAAGAGAGCCAAGGGCAATTCCAACCTGGTTAAGATTGGCCGCTCCGCCTCGACTTTCGGGGGGAGCCACTTCAATCAGATAGGTTGGCGCAACAACGATTGCTCCCCCGCAACCCAATCCAATGATAAATCTTCCCACCAAGAGAAGTGCGTAATTTGGGCTGAAAGTCGATATCAGAGTCCCTGTTAGGAAACAGATGACGCTAATAAAAAGAGTAGTCTTACGACCGATATAATTGGCAAGAATCGCCGAAAAGGAAGCCAAACAGATTCCAATCATTGCGGCCCCCACCACCATCCCCTCTTGAAAAGGATTTAGGGCAAAGGCTGTAGTGATAAATAAAATAGCGCCGGCAATGATCGAAGTATTGTAACCGTATTGAAATCCGCTTAAAGATGGGACTAAAAGGCTTTTGTCTACTTTCATGGGACCTCCATATAGGATTAGGTTTTGTCAACCCCGATACAGCGTCCAACAATTCCTAAAATCATTAATGGCGATGCACCGGACCAATCATCTTTTTCACACACTCCTTCATGATCAGAAATCTAGCCAAATAAAGTTATCTTTCCAACCTCAAAAAGAAGAGACTCACAAAGGTTCCAAATAGTAAGAGTATACTTAGAGCACGTCTCTGGATTTTTGTATCCGCTTCTATCAATGACTTTCCGGCATGAATCTTCTCCAGAATCATGCATTGATATTCAAGGGCCTTTGCTCTTGCTATGATTGGATTTTGTAGAACCATTAACTCTTTAGGAAGCTGCGTAATTATCCGATCATCGTTCAATGTATTTACGCCAATTTAACTCCAGAATATCCTCAATGAGTCGAGGGTTGCTGCCGAAAGCAACACAATCCATGATAGCCGTAGCATTACAAGTCACTTCACCATCCTCTTGCCGTTTAACCTTGCTAGGCATTGCAACGACTCTCGCTTTTTTAAAAAGAGAATTTTGCACCTCTTCTGCAAGACGAGATGCTCCTTTACCATCATTCAACGTCATCAAAAACACCCCTTTTTCTCGGCGCACAAAAATCGAGACAGCATGAGACCCCCCACGATCAGATAAGCCTGCAAGAAGACTCGAACCCGTTATGATCGCAGCCCGCCCGTCTCTTTTTGGAATTGCATCTTTGAGCTCCTGAAGAGAATCGGCTACTTTTGCCTTTATCTTCAGCATGCTTAAAATGACACGGATCCCCTCGAACGTTAACCCGTAGCTAGAGTGCAACTCCATTCCCCATCCAAATCCAGAAGCCTGAACAACAACAGGAGCGATGTACTTCTGCAGCACTGGATACTTTCCTCGTTCAAAGGCCATCAATTCACAATAGCTTCCTGTATTTGATCTTGAATATCCAATTTCTCTCTCACCCGCTTCTTTAATTAGACTTATGCTTGTCATTTGCCAACTCCTTAATTAAAAATTTTTTTAACTCATCACCTATGATCTTCAAAGCATTTGAACCACGTGTAATTTGCGCAATGCTCACCTTGTATCTTTCAGCGATCTTCCTTTGCGTCATACGGCCTTCTAGCAGGGCTTTAATGATTAGGTAACGCGCCGCTAGCGACTCTTGCTCCTCAATGGTAAAAAACAGCCCAAAAACCCTGTCAAACTCCTCCAGAGTTCGAACGTTTTTGCAGAGGTTCAAAAAACCCTGCCACCCATCTAAACTTTTTTTA
>JBIOJU010000245.1:0-2475 GCA_044451165.1 Chlamydiales bacterium
AGGGAGAGTTGGGTGATTTTGAGCTGCATTATGGACCTGTATATCTAGGAAAATTGAAGGTCGACAAAGGTCTCGAGAGACCAAAAATCCAGCCTAAGCGAATAGTTCGCAGAGGTTGATAGAAGGGAAAAAGTGTTACCTCTGTTGGTGAACTATGTGTTACCCATGTTTCCGGTTGAACCTGGTGAAAATCTTTCCCGTCCTCATATGTTTGCAGGCCACTTGGTGGTGAAAATGAATTGTGTAATGGAACTATCCGCCTTTTTTCTGTTTTACAGACTTTGTAATACTATAGCGGAGTAGGGGGGGAGATCTACAGTAAAGCGTAGGGGCGGATGAGTGTTGGGTGCATCGAGGAAATCGCCGGGTGGAGTGGCTGCTGTGTCGATGACCTTGTACCATTTTTTATGGTGGGGGGGTGCTGGCAGTGTGACGTGCGCCATTTCAAAGTGGGCATTGAATGCCACGTACAGTTGGTTGCCTGAGTTTTTCAGAGTATAGGCAACAAAACGCGCGTTTGGATCCCAGTTGGGCTTGTGCGGAGTATGGCCATGCCATTCGATCTCATCAGGGGTGAAAAATGCAGTGCTGTGTAAAATGGGCTGGCTTTTTCGAAATTTGATCAACGCTTTGTAAAACCGAAAAAAATCCGCTTCTTTTTTGAGCTGCTTCCACAGGAACCAGTTATCTTCATTATCCCGGCACCAGCCATTGTTATTGCCATGGCGCGTGTGTCCATATTCATCGCCCATCCATAGCATGGGAACTCCGAGCGAGAGCATGAGAGCAAGATGAAAGTTGCGCATCTGTCTTTGGCGCAGCTCAAGAATATGACGATCGCGCGTCTCTCCTTCTACTCCGCAGTTCCAGCTCTCGTTTTGATCGATTCCGTCACAGTTGTTTTCGCCATTTTCTTCGTTGTGTTTAGAGTTGTAGCTAACCAGATCTTTTAGAGTAAAACCATCATGGGCGGTGACAAAATTGATTCCCAAGGAGGGGTTTTGATTTTTTTCGTAAATGTTTTCTGAGCCGCAGAGCGCAGACGCAAAACTCCCCGCATGCCCGTCTGTTCCCTTGATGAAGCGGCGGACAACATCACGGTAGACCCCGTTCCACTCAGCCCATCTTCCCTCACCTGGAAAGGAGCCTACCTGATAGAGACCTGCGGCGTCCCAGGCTTCAGCGATGAGTTTAGTTTCTGAAAGCTCGGGAGCTTTGTTAATTTCTGCAATGACGGGAGGGGAGGGGATAGGAACCCCAGAAGGATCGCGGGTGAGAATGGAGGCGAGATCAAACCTAAAACCATCGACCCCCATTTCTTGAACCCAATATTTTAGCGCGTCCAGAATGAGTTGCATGGGAACCGGGTGGTTGCAGTTGAATGTATTTCCACATCCGGTAAAATTTTGATAATGGCCTCCTTGTCCCATCATGTAGTAAACGGGGTTGTCTATGCCTTTAAATGAAAATGTCGGCCCGTGCTCTCCACCTTCTGCGGTATGATTAAAGACCACGTCGAGGATCACCTCGATCTTGTTTCGATGTAATTCTCTGACCATGGTTTTAAATTCTAGGATCGAAGATCTCCATTCACCATTTGTCGCATAGCGGTTCATTGGGCTAAAAAAGTTTACTGTGGAATAACCCCAAAAATTGAAAAGTCTTTCCTGCTTTTTTTTGGGATTACATTTTTTATTTTCAGACTCATTAAATTCATGGATGGGTAGAAGTTCTACTGCATTCACGCCCAGTTCTTTCAAGTAGGGGATTTTCTCGATCACGCCTAAAAAAGTTCCTGGCTGATTGGCGTTGCTTGAGGGATCTATCGTAAACGCGCGCACATGCATCTCGTAAATGATCAGATCTTTGAGAGGAATTTTTGGAGGAGAGACGCCTTCCCAATTAAAAGGAGCATCAAGAATAAGGCGGGCTCGTGGGGGAGCCTTGGGATCTGGATAAGCCTCTCCCCATCGCTCTGAGCTTGAAAGGGCGCGCGCATAAGGATCCGATACAAGGAAAGAAGGATCAAAGCGCATTCCCTGATCGGGTGCAGGCTGCCCCTCCATTTTGTAACCATACTCCACTGTCATCGGAAGATTTTTCAAACAAGCGTGCCAGATCGAGCCAGTTTTATGGTGCCCCGCCTCCAGGGCCACTTCGAAAAACGGATGCTTTTCATGTGGCACAAAGAGACAAAGGGTAACACGTGTCGCATGTTCTGAAAAAACCGCGAAATTCACCCCACCTCTCATTTTTGTAGCTCCGAGAGGAGAGGGAGAACCTTTTTCAATATGAATTTTACTCATGCGCAGGTAAAACATGTTGTAAGTAAAGAAGCCTGAATGACTCTCTTCATGATCTTGTCCTATTTTCAAACAAACAATTTTTTTCTTATCGCAGATTTACAAATTTTGTGTTGCAAAATTCTTCCCTTACCAGTAATTTTTTTTGAGAGCTCGTAAATAATTCTAACTA
>JBIOJU010000246.1:0-2462 GCA_044451165.1 Chlamydiales bacterium
ATCTAGCACACCTGATTTATGGCATCGCGCAGGGCGGAAGCCACCTCGTCTGGCACCTTTCCGGTACGATCTTTGCCGGGGAAGAGAATAGCACGCCCTTCACCACGGTGAATGTTCTCATGATCGGACTTCGCGGCGCAGTTGGCCCTCTTCTTGGCGGTCTCCTGTGTCATTCCGTGGGTCCCATCCCGGTCCTCCTCATCGGGGCCATGATCGGCCTCTTTGGTGGATGGTTTGTTCTTAAATGGAAACGCGCTAAACTCTTAATATCTTCAACAAGATTATGAAATTTAAATTTCTCAACATCCCCGTCTATATCCATCCAACTTTCTGGCTCTTTCTTCTCTTTTTCACCAATATTTACCGCTCTCCATCGATAGAGAGTCTGATCGTCGGAGCCGTGATGTTTTTTAGCCTCCTCGTGCACGAATATGGCCACGCACTAACGGCGCGGTATTTTGGAGCAGATCCCTCCATTACGCTCGAAGCTTTTGGCGGTTATGCAGAGTTTTCAACAGGGCGCTTGACACTCATGCAACGCTTTCTTATCACCCTCAACGGACCTCTCTTCGAAAGCATCCTCATTTTTCTTCCCTACTTCCTTCTGAAAGCTGGCGTTTATGATGGCCATCCCTATATTCAATACCTTCTTCAAGTCACGATGCGACTAAATATGATCTGGTGTCTTCTCAACCTGATCCCTGTGACACCACTCGATGGAGGAAACCTTCTGAGATTCCTGCTCGTCCAAAAATTTGGAGAAAAGGGAGAGCGCGCAAGCCTCATCATTGGACTGGTGAGTGTTTGCATCATTGTGCCATATCTCTTCATGCAAGGAGTCTCCTTCTTTGCCTGTCTGCTCGTTTTGATGGGATTTCAAAACTTCCAAATTTTGAAACAGATGAACCGGATCATCGGTAAAAACAACCCCTTCAGCCGCTATCAAGAGAGCGTCCACGCCATCCAAAACAACGATCTTGAAAAAGCAAAAACTCTCTTGAAAACACTTCTCAAATCTAAAGACAATAAAGTGAAAGACCTGGCCATAGAATCCATGGCAAAAATTCACCTTAAAGAAAATGCGAGTGAACTTTCCTACCAGCTCCTCATGAAAACAAATCCGGACAACCTCACAGACGGAAAAGTGATCCTCTCAAAACTCGCCTTCGAACGACAAAACTATCAGCTTGTCACCAAGTACGCACTCGACACCTACAACCTAGAGCCCACCTTCGAAAACGCCCTCATGAATTCACACGCCTTCGCCCAGATGAACGACCCCGAACTTGCCTCCGGCTGGCTCACCACCGCCTCGCAGTTTGGCCCCGACCAGCGCGCAAGAGTTGAGCAAGAGCTCAAACAGCCCGTTTTTGCCCTCCTCAAAGATCACCAAAACATAGAGTAATTTTTCAATTGCGCAACGTGCTGCTTTTCCCTTAAGATCCTGCCTCAATTTGTGGGTTTAACATGTCTACGAGAGTGTAAAAATAAACCAAAAAGTAAGAGGTTAAAATATGTCCAAGCCAGCAAACCAACTGCCACCTTGTTCCTTTTTGCTCCGTTTACTGCCTTCGTCATCAGCATATGATTCTCCCTGCGCTCCGCCATCAGATGGCTACGTTAAGACGGCGCGCGAAACCAGTTTTGCCAAGCTGTGCACCTATTTTGAGAAGAACGATTTAACACATGTTCTCGAACTGAAGAAATGTGTGGTGAAACATATGCCTCGCGAAGACTGGTCTGCCATGCACGCTCTCGCAGAGTCAGCCTACAAGAGAGCAAAAGATTCCGAAGAGGCGCCCGCAACCACCCTCTCTCGTAGGTGATACCCCAAGGATAACTATATGTCGTCACCACTCAAAATAGGCACCCATAAGGGGATGGAGAGCGCATCAAAATTGCCAAAAAAAGATGGCGATCACTCCGTTTTACGACGTGATAAAACAATTAATCAATTAGCAGTTCCTCTGCTAACCCATATCTGGTCGTTTTTAGATGTGAAACAGGTTTTTTCTAGTACCAGAACTTGTACCCAATTTGAAAAAACGCGCAAACACTGGTGTCAGGTTGTAAGAGTAGTCGATCTTGGCACATCTTTTGGCTTGAAAGAGCTGGATGGGGCATTTTTTGCTGCCAAAGTAGCTACTTTTCCTCAATTGACAGATTTAAGCTTAGTTTTGAGTGAACCGAGTAAAATACGTGTCCATAAGCTTAAGGAACAAGCCCACCACTTTAAATCTTACGAACAGGCAATCGCACGCATCTGCACATACCACCCCAGGATTTCGCGCCTCTCCATTCGAGAAGATCGTCTGAATGTTGCATTGCATTTTCCTAAAGCGTGGGGCGCTCATCTTGCAAGCCTAAGAATAACAAACGTCAAAGTCGCCTACGCCAGACAAATGTTGCAGGATTGTCCTAAATTACAAGAGTTGCGCTTCAAACCAACAGATTACGCAGAA
>JBIOJU010000247.1:0-2445 GCA_044451165.1 Chlamydiales bacterium
ACTGGATGGTCTACGGTGGCTCGACAAGTCGCCCTCACCTACACTGCCACTCTCATTGTCGGCTTAGCTGCACAACACGCTGGTCGTCCTGATCTGATCCGTTCTCCCAAACGTGTTTTAGCTCATACATGGGAAGGCTTTTGAGTTGGGAAATGCTCTCTACTTAGTATAGAAGATTTGCGACAGTTAAACTAGTGAACGAAAGCTTCTGGCAGTAACCTGGCACAATAAAGTAAACCGGTCGGGTTATAATTAACCTGAGATTACTAACGCTACGTAACAGGAGGATGCACATGCAGAACTGGACGCCAAACCCTTACTTTAACCTGACGGCGATTCGTAAGCCGGATATGTTCTTTGGGCGCATAAACCTGCTCAGGCGTTTCTATGCGGCTATTGCCAATCATCAATCTGTTGCCCTGGTTGGCTCCCAGCACATCGGCAAATCTTCCCTTCTGCGTTGTGCCAGCCTGCCGGAGGTACAGGCGCAATTTGCCGATTTTAAGTTGTACCGTCATATCTTTATCTATCTTGACCTGCGCGAATACCTGCGCAAAACCCGTGAAGATTTCTTTCATACCGTCTGCCGGGGCATCATCGCTCAGAGTCGCGGTTTAGCAGATCTTAAGCTGCGACCGGCGGGTAAAGGAGAAAATAAATATAGCCTTCTTCTGGAACAAATTGTGGATCAGGACTATTTTCCCGTCCTGTTGCTGGATGCCTTCGATAATGTCACCCTCAATGAGTACTTTGACCCAAATTTTTTCCGTTTCCTGCGGTCGCAGGCAACCATCGGCAAAGTCTCCTATGTCACAGCTACTCTTGCTCCATTGGCCGAGGTTTGCCATAGTGGTATTGTTGATTCACCATTTTTTAATATTTTTTATAACTATACTATAGGACCGCTCACTCTTGAAGAAGCTCAAAATTTAATTCTGAAGCCTACAGCGAAGGCTGGCTTGCCTTGCACAGAAGAAGAAAAAACGTGGATTTTACACAAAGCAGGTCGGCATCCATTTTTTATCCAACGGGTGTGCCATCACTTCTTTGAGGAAAAATTGTCACAGGGCAGTGGTCAAATCAATCTACTTCACGTCGAAAAGCTTGCCTATGAAGATCTACAACCACATTTTCAAGATACATGGGACCATCTCTCAAAAAAGCATCTCACCGTTCTGCAAAATGAAGCTAAACAGCAGGAAAAAAGTGATCGGGAATTGCCTGAATTGAGCGAAAGCGATCTTTTCAGGCAATTCGTGCGCAATACCTGCCGGACAAAGGTGTTCAACATGAGCGCGGAAGAATTGGAGAAAGCGCTGGACAAAATCGATAACGCGGGAGCTTTGGGTGAAACAAATTTGCAACTGATGAATCTTGTCGCCCAGCGTCTCAAATCAGATACCTCGCCTTCGGCAACTGAGAAAGGTATGGCCATCCGTGCCATCCTTAATGAAGCTCTTGAACGCTTGCGCGGCCCGGTTGCCAGAACTGATTCCGACCCGGCATTGCAGAACTATAACATACTCTATTACCGTTTTTTCAAATATCATTTGAAAAATGAGCAAATAGCTGCCCGTATTAGCATTAGCGTGCGCCAGTATTTTCGCTATCGCACGCAGGCCATTCACGCGCTTTTAGACATTTTGATTACAATGGAAGATGCATCTCTCAGGGATGCATAAAATAGCGCTCGGCCTCTCTCCACTGGTGAAAATACCAACGCTTGTACGCGATAACGCGCATTACTGCTGCTTTTCACCTGTATAAGCAGCAGTGCATCCTCTTATTTTTGATGCCTCTGAAATTTATTTTTGCTCAGCAACACCGTCTAATTCTATAGAACTGACCGTTGTCAATTTATAGTTTTTGGACAGATCATTTTTAATGAAAAACCCCAAACTCACATTAGTTTTGATGGCTGGCTTACCAGGAGCGGGAAAAAGTACTCTCGCCTCAGAATTGGGGCGCGAGCTGAACTGGCATGTCATCGACAAGGATCAGCATAAAGAAGTACTTTTGAAACAGGGCATTGAGGAGGAGAAAGCTGGCCACGCCACATACGAGCTGGCCTTCTCGACCGCGCGCGGCTCCCTGGCGAAGCAGCGCGCATCGATAATTCTTGATAGCGCAGCTCTTCATCCCTTTATCTTAACGAGTGCTCAACGCATTGTACATGGTATTCAAGGCGCGCAACTCAAAATCATCCTCTGCGTAGCCGACCGTATTACCCGTGACGAACGTTTGCGTAATAGACCGTATCAACTGACGAAAATCAAGGTCAATCCGGAGACTATACCCGACTATTTGCAACTTTTCGGACATCTGCCACCGGATAAGTTGACCCTGTACACAATTGATCCCCTGGACAGCTATCTGGACGTAGCTAAAAAATATGTGGTCGGCTAAAGATGGCACCAATTTGTCACAAACTGTGCGTTAGAAAAG
>JBIOJU010000248.1:0-2438 GCA_044451165.1 Chlamydiales bacterium
GTAAATTTTCGAGATACGCCCGATTTGACTGGTCTTAAATTTTGCTATAGGCACTTCGAAAAAGGTGTTTTTTGCCGTGTCTGATTTCACGACTCTGCCTTCACTCGGGTTGCACGGCGCGTGTGCAAGCTGCAAGAGACTAGCTTTCTGATGACTAGTGTAAAAGATAGTGTCATCGCCCATTCTGATTTAACCGATTGTCTTCTTTTGGATGCGGCCAAACAGTTTGTGATTAAAAATTGCACACCCAATCGAATCACTAAACCGGTGGTTGGAATCTGCTGGAACTTTAAACAGTCGGGGATCTTTACGCCTATGATCGATACAGCATTAAGAAAACATGGCGCGATCCCTCTCCGTTTCGAGTATATGCCTGATGATGTCAATCCCGAGCTTTTGAGTAGGGAAGTTGAGCATCTGATCGGAGAAGTAGAGGCTGCCAAGCCTCAGGAGATGCTGAGCATCCCCCATGAGATTTTAAAACGTGCTGGAGCTCGATCAGAAATTGCGCGGATAAAAGTTCGCGCAGAAAATTACCTTAAACAGTGCGATGGCCTTGCTCTTCCAGGAGGTCTCGATATCGAACCCGAGTATTATCAAGAACGACGCGGGGCTGAGACCTTCTCTGACCCCGATCCACGCCGAAGCGTGACTGAATTTGCGCTTTTATCTGTTGCGCATCAGAACAAAATCCCAACCATGGGAACCTGTCGCGGGTCACAACTCATCAACATCTACTTTGGAGGAACACTTAAGCAGCATGTGCCTGGGCAGTCTGGCCTGCAGCGGATGGAGTTCACAGACTCTTCGCGAAAAGACTGGATGCGCGCACTCGTTGGTGACGGCTTCCATGGATATTCTGCGCATCACCAAGCCTCTGATCGGATGGGAAAAGAGCTTGAGGTTGTGATGCAGGCAGAAGGTGTAAAAAAATTCTTTATAAGCCGCGATGGAAATTTTATCGGCAGTCAAATCCACCCAGAAATCCACCCCTCCCTCGAAGAGGAAACAGAGATGATAAAAAATTTACTCCTCAAGACTGGCATCGAGCCTGATGCTGAGCTAAAAAACAGGCTTGCCTTCTATGAAAAGACCATTCAAGGAAATAAAAACATCTACAAATTTTTTATGGAAAAAACAGCTAGAAGAACAAGCCTCTAAATAGTATAATTTTTGTCTTAAATAGAGGAAAAAGCTATGGCCGCACAAGTGATCGGAGCTCTCACCGCAGGAGCCTCAAGATATGTCGTTTCTAATTACAACCTAGTTCCCACCCCCGCCGCGATCACCTACAACCTTGTCGATATGGCCCTCTGCGTCATTGTTTCTCATATTCCAAACGACCCGATTGCGGGTATCCTTGCATCACGCATCGTGGGCGTCATCGCTGGCGTCATTGTCGCAACGGCTTTATGTGGATCGATGGACCTAATGGTCGCTATCGCCCTTAACGTCACCTCACTTGCAGTTAGCTTAATCATGGCGGTAGCGATGGGTCAACGAGGCGGAGAGTTTCTAGTCGTCTAAAAAATAAAAAAGGAAAAAAGATATGGCAGCAACACTTGGTGGATTAACATTCGCGGGCGGTGCACGATTTATCATTTCGCAACAAGCGGGGCTTTCCACCCCCGTAGGCATCACCTACAACCTAGTGGATATGGTGGTGAGCGGATTATTTGCACAGCATTTTAGAGATGATAATGCGCTCATTCACCCTCTATCGCTGCTGATCGCCAGGGTATCTGGTGTTATCGCAGGTCTTGTAGTCACAGGGTTATTGTTTGGTCCGATGAGCCCTTTGGTTGCAATCGCCCTTAACATCGCCTCTCTTGCGGTTGATGCACTTGCATTTACGCAAGCGCCAAGGGAACAAATTCTCATCGTTTAAAGAACGCGCCCCGTAACAAAGGAGAGTGATATGGCAGCAGAAACAGCTTTCGGAGTTTTAGTCGCAGCCGGCACAAGGCTTCTCATCTCGCAACAAATTGGACTTTCCACACCAGTAGGGCTTACCTACAATCTCGTGGATATGGCTGTCAGCGCACTGGTCATTTATCATTTAAGCGAAGATAACGGGTACGTAGGTGTACAAGGCGCCCTAGCAGGACGAATAACAGGTGTTGTTGCTGGCATCCTGCTCACCAGTGTTCTATGCGGCCCGATAAATCTCCTTCTGGCAGTTGCACTCAACGTGAGCTCGCTTGCAGTCAGCATGATCATCAAAAATGCTACAGACAACCGCCAGGCATTAATCGTCTAAATGTATTCGTTAATGAGTAAACAAGAGGGTTCTTGAGGTTTAATCGGAACCTTTGATACGCTGTCCCTTCATCTTATCGCGGGGTGGAGCAGTGGTTAGCTCGTTGGGCTCATAACCCAAAGGCCGGAGGTTCGAATCCTTCCCCCGCTATTTTTAATGCAGAAGTCAGAATGCAGAA
>JBIOJU010000249.1:0-2437 GCA_044451165.1 Chlamydiales bacterium
AATGTGGGGTATTTTCATCAGGTTTTCAGTTTATGGAGGTGTGTCCGAGTGGCCGATGGAGCTCGCTTGGAAAGCGTGTATACTTGAAAATGTATCGTGGGTTCGAATCCCACCTCCTCCGATTGAATAAGGAGGAAGCAAGCCAACGGTTTGGCTTGCGGGTGGGATTCGAGTGCGCGGGCCTTGTGCCCGCGTACCGCCACCCCGGAGCCGCGATAGCGGCGTGAGGGGAATCCCGAAAGGGCCTGCCCACCTCCTCCGAAGAAAAAGTTGTTGGGATAAAATAAATTCTTCACAAAAAAGAGTGCGCGGGATAAAGCATCATTTATGCGCTGTCCATTTTGCAGTAACGATGAGTCAAAGGTCACCGATTCGCGTAACGCGACAGAAACAAACGCTGTGCGAAGAAGGCGAGAGTGTCTCAAGTGTTTGAAGCGTTTTACGACTTTTGAAACAGTTGATCTCACCATTCAAGTCCATAAACGTGATGGTCGTTATGAAGATTTTCAGCAGGATAAGCTTATCCGCGGGCTTGATGCTGCGTGTCGTCATACCCGCATTAGTCACGAACAGGTGAGAGCAATTGCCTATACGATCACTGCCGATCTGATGGAACGGCAAGTGAAGGAGATCAGCACGACAGAGCTTGGCGAGGTGGTGATGCACCATCTGCAAAATTTAGATACGATCGCCTACATCCGCTTTGCGTGTGTCTACCGCCGCTTTAAAGATGTTAGCGAGCTCAAGGATGCTCTTTCCAATGTTGAGCCTAATGATACGGCTGAGCAGCTTACGGGTAGCGCAAAAGATTCAAGTGCTAAAATTTAACTAGAAGGATCATACATGCCATTAAAAAAAACAGAAGTGCTGAGATTTAAAAGTCGGCTTGAAGAGATGCGCCAGCAGATGATGCAACTTGTGAAAGGTGCTACCGAAGAGGTAAAAACAGATCAGAAATCCAAAGGCTATTCTCAACACCAGGCTGATGAGGGGACAGATGACTTTGATCGTACGATTAATTTAGAAGTTACCAACAAGGAGTTTTCAATCTTGCGTCAGATCGAACGCGCACTTGAAAAGATTGATGAAAATACCTACGGCATCTGCGATCTCACAGGAGAAGAGATTCCGATGAAACGGCTTGAAGCGGTTCCATATGCGACGATGACCGTCCAAGCACAAGAGAAGTTTGAAAAAGGTCTTCTCTAAATGCGCCGTCTGTTGTTGCTCTCGCTTTTTGCGCTCTCACTTTTTTTAGGAGATTTTTTTCTAAAATCTTACGTCCATCATTTTTTTCCCCCTATGGGTCTTGTGCCCATTTTTCCCTATGGCGGGGTGGAAGTTTTTGAAAACTTTTGGGGAATCGATTTTTCTCTCGTCCACGTGATCAACAAGGGCGCGGCATGGGGCATCCTCTCCTCTTTTCACGAATACCTGTTTTACGGAAGAGTGCTCATCATCGGAGCCATGCTCTTTTATCTCTTGCTTTTTGCGGCGCGCATGCAGGTGATCCCTCTTGTGATGATCATCACAGGTGCAATTGGCAATGTTGCGGATCGTTTCCTCTACGGCCATGTGGTGGATATGTTCTACTTTCGCTTTTGGGGCCACTCGTTTCCTGTGTTTAACATTGCAGATAGCGCAATCTTCTGCGGCATCTCAATTCTGATGCTCCAATCATTTATCAAAAAGAAGAGAGAAGAAGCTCTTCCCGCTCATGAATAGCTCACAAACATTAAGACAGAGTACTCCAGAAAGAGAGGGTGTGATGCGCGCCTCCAAGTGGCTGAAGCACCAGGTGCTTTTGGATGAAGGGGAGATGCGCACTCTTTTTGAAACACTCGAGCCTTTTGAAATTTTTCTGGTGAGCGAACCAGTTACAGAAGAAGGGGCGTGTATTGACAAAGAGGAATTTTTACGTCTCTATAGCCACTATGTACAGGCATTAAAAGCTGGAACACTGCCAGACGAGAGTAGATTGCGACGCGCATTCTCATCGATTTTTTCCGTGACGCGTGAGGCTCTTTACGCCATGAAAGTCGGAAACAATAAATTTCTCATCAAAGCCGTGAGGCCGGTTCTTCAGCTCCAGCTCCACCACTTTTTTGTCTCGTCGATCGATGGTAAATTTCATCCTATGGTGCTAGGCAAGGAGAGCATCACCTGGGGCATACAATTCTCCTACCCGCAACTCTACCAGGACCCCGTAACGCAAGATTTTGCAAAAGTGCGCGAAGGAGAGGAGTTTCCCAACACGGCGCTCTACCAGAAGCTCGCAAGATGGCTGCGAAGAAATACCACGCCTACCCCTTTTGTCTTTCAGGGAAAGCGCAGCAATGAGCCGATTCGCTTGGGCAAGCAGTGCTTTTCATGGATCAATCAGCACGCTGGATTACAAGAACATGGTGTGACTGTAATGGCAGATCTGTAGGAAAAC
>JBIOJU010000250.1:0-2416 GCA_044451165.1 Chlamydiales bacterium
ATTGCTCGCGCGAAGGATTTTCCATTGATGGACAGGATGTCGAAACAGCTAAGAAAAAAGTCGTAGAATGGCTAGAGGCATATAATAAAGGGGAGAGGAGCATTACCTATAAGCTCCGCGATTGGCTCTTTTCCAGACAGCGCTATTGGGGAGAGCCCGTTCCCATACTGCATTTTCCCGATGGGACAAAACGCTCTTTAGAAATGGATGAGCTTCCCCTTTGTCCACCACAGCTATCCGATTATAAACCTTCCTCGACCGGAGAAAGCCCTCTTGCAAAAGTACCCGACTGGGTAAACATCGTCGATTATAAGACAGGCAAGTCTGCTAAGCGTGAGACCAATACAATGCCCCAATGGGCAGGTTCGTGCTGGTATTACCTCCGCTTTTGTGATCCTTCCAATGAAAATGCCGCCTGGGATAAAGAAGCTGAAAAATACTGGATGCCTGTCGATCTATATGTTGGAGGAGTAGAACATGCCGTGCTCCATCTTCTCTACGCTAGATTTTGGCATAAAGTGCTCTACGACTGCGGTCTTGTTTCCACCTTAGAGCCTTTCCAGACACTGCGCAACCAAGGCCTTGTCACAGCACGCTCTTACCAACTGCCTAATGGAGGATATGTCGTTCCGGATGAAACACGTGAAGAAAACGGGCATTTTTACCAGATCGGAACAAACGCCGAGCTCACAAGCCAGATGGAAAAGATGTCTAAATCTAAGCTCAATGGAGTCACTCCTGACGATATGCTAGAGGACTTTGGCGCCGATGCTTTACGTCTCTATGAAATGTTTATGGGACCCTTTGATAAGGAAAAAATATGGAATACGGATGCCGTGAGCGGCTGTAAACGCTTTTTGAATCGCTTTTACGATATGATCTTATCCGATAAAGTCTGCGAGGAAGAGACAGAAGAGGCATTAAAATTGGGATATCGTCTGGTGCATAACGTCGAAAAAGATATTGAAGCGATGCAATTCAATACAGCAATCGCCAAAATGATGGAGTTTATGAATGACATTACCCCACTGGACAAGTACCCTAAAAAAGTCTTAAAGATGGTAACGCAAGTGCTCTATCCGTTTGCTCCCCATATGGGAGAAGAGGCGTGGGAGTATTTGGGAGGAAAAGAAACAATCACTTACGCTCCCTTCCCGACCGTCGACCCCATTTATCTGGTCGACGACACCGTGCTCTACGTCGTACAAGTTAACGGCAAAGTACGCGGAAAATGGATGCTGCCCAAAGACAAAACACAAGAAGAGCTGCTTGCCTTTATTAAAACCCAGCCCAATATCGCAAAATATCTGACTGGGAATATCTCGAAGGTTATTTATGTCCCCAATAAATTGATCAGTCTCGTGTGCGATGCTTAGCTTTTTATATAATTGCGTTCTTTTTTTCTATGCCCTATGCGCCTTGCCTAAATTCCTATGGCAATGGTGCATATTGGGAAAATACAGAGAGACTTTAAAGCAGCGTTTCGGCTTAAAGTTACCTGACGTCTCTTTATTACCTGGAGAAAAACTTCTCTGGATCCACGCCGTATCGATGGGAGAGACGCGTGCAGTTATTCCTTTATTCCGGCTCATCCGCGCGCAATTTCCTCATGTTAAAATAGTCATCTCCACCACCACGGAAACCGGCCATGCCGAGGCCAGGAGAAGCATGCCCGAAGCGAAGAGCCATTTTTTTCTGCCCTTTGATTTTTCATGGATCATCAAAAAATTCATGAGACACCTGCGCCCCTCTTGCCTAATCCTTGTCGAAAGCGATATCTGGTATCATTTGCTTAACCTGGCGAAAAAACACGGCGCCTCTGTCCTTCTGGTCAACGGCAAGATCTCAGAGCGTTCCACTCACCGTTTCCAGAAGATTCCCGCTTTTTCTAAACAACTTTTTTCCCAATTTGATCTCTACTGCGTACAAAACGATCTCTACCGCGAACGTTTTTTCTCTTTGGGCGCACCCATATCCAAACTCCATGTCACAGGAAATATTAAACTCGATGTCATCGCCAAGCCCATGAGCTCCACCGAAAAGCAGAGTTTTAAAGAAGAATTAGGGATCACGGATACTGACCGCGTCCTTGTCATCGGCTCATCGCACGAACCTGAAGAAGAATGGCTGCTATCCGCACTAGATGCCGTCTGGAAACACATCCCCACTCTCAAAGTTGTACTCGTCCCGCGTCATCCTGAACGCTTTTCACGCGTAGCCGCGCTTCTCCACGAAAAACATATCGACACACTCATCTATTCCAAACGCAGTGAGAAAAGGGGAGGGGAAAGAGTTGTTTTAATCGATGCGATGGGACTCCTGAACTCCTGCTACCAAATAGCAGAGGTGGCCATTGTCGCTGGCAGCTTCCTTCCCTCCGTCGGCGGACACAACATTTTCGAGCCCATTATTTATC